>CAVINS010000225.1:0-2006 GCA_963643925.1 Bacteroidaceae bacterium | reverse complement strand
TAGACCAATAACCCAGAACAAGCATATCGGATAGAGTACGAACCAATAAAATCCTACGGCTATGGAAGATTTCAACAATTTGAAGAGAGAATACCTGAAGGCCAAGTCACGCAACAAGGTCTTGACTGTGCGAATAGGAAAAATGCGTCAGTTGGCTGGCGAAGTGCAGAAGCTAGGTGCTACACCTATTGTATATGTGGACTCCGGCAGAGAACCGACAGGTGATATGGGCTTCACAGAATGCGCCAGACTCTGCGGCACTTACAGCGGAAAGATACAGAAGGTGCTCCTCACCAACGGCATCGTAAGGAAGGACGGCAAACTGTGGATTGTCAACGAGCCCTACCAGGACAAGGGATGGTTCGTCTATCACTACGGCGTGCTTGACAACTACACCCGTTTCTTCCTGAAGGTAACACCGACGGGAGTTGCCGTCATCCAGCGTTACCTCGCTGAATATGCACCCACTCGCAAGTACAACCGCAAAAAGAAAGAATAACCCATGGCAGACATACTACAAGATTTCGGCATCAACATTCTCGAAGAAGAGATTGACGATGTCATATTCCAGACCAACGAGTTCCTTTGTGATGCCACTTTCACAGGCTCACAAGGGCCATTTTGGTGGATCCTCCAGATGTCCATGGCACTCGCTGCGCTCTTCTCCATCGTTGTTGCCGCAGGCATGGCCTACAAGATGATGGTGAAGCATGAGCCGCTCGATGTCATGAAACTGTTCAAGCCCTTGGCCGTCGCCTTGGTGATGACCTGGTGGTATCCTCCTGCGGACACAGGCATGAACAACACCGGCAGCAGTTGGTGTTTCCTTGACTTCCTCAGCTACATCCCGAACGCCATCGGCAGTTACACCCATGACCTCTATGAAGCAGAGGCCACCCAGATTACCGACAAGTTCGAGGAAGTGCAGGAACTCATCCATGTCAGGGACACCATGTACCATGACCTCGCAGCCCAGGCTGATGTTGCCCATAAAGGATCGACAGACTCCAATCTGCTTGAAACAACGATGGAGCAGACGGGTGTTGAGCAAGTGACCCAAATGGAAAAGGAGTCAAGCAAGTTCTGGTTCACGAGTCTCACCTCCGGCGTCATTGTTGCCCTAGACAAGATAGTCATGTGCCTTGCCTTGGTAGTGTTCCGAATAGGCTGGTGGGCAACCATCTACTGCCAACAGATATTGCTGGGAATGCTTACCATCTTCGGGCCGATACAATGGGCGTTCAGTCTGTTGCCGAAATGGGAGTCCTCGTGGGCGAAGTGGCTAACGCGCTATCTGACAGTACATTTCTACGGAGCGATGCTGTACTTCGTGGGTTTCTACGTCCTATTGCTCTTTGATATAGTGCTCTGCATACAGGTTGACAACCTTACCGCCATCACCCAGAGTGAGGCAACTATGGCAGCCTACCTGCAAAACTCGTTCTTCTCTGCCGGCTACCTGATGGCCGCCAGCATCGTGGCATTGAAATGTCTGAACCTCGTTCCAGACCTTGCCGCCTGGATGATACCAGAGGGAGACACCGCTTTCTCTACCCGTAACTTCGGTGAAGGAGTGGCACAGCAGGCCAAGATTTCCGCAACGGGAATGATGCAGAAGATTATGTAATACAAAATCAAGAAACGAAAAATGGTAATCAAGAATTTAGAGAACAAGATAAAGCTAGTCGGCATCGTCTGCTGTTTCTTCCTTGTCGGATGCATCGTCATCAGTCTGGGAAGTATCTGGACAGCGAGAAGCATGGTTGTCGATGCCCAGAAGAAAATCTACGTTTTGGACGGCACAGTTCCCATCCTAGTGGAGCGCACCACGATGGATGAGACTCTGGATGTCGAAGCCAAGAGCCATGTGGAACTTTTCCACCATCTGTTTTTCACCCTTGCCCCTGACGACAAGTACATCAACTACACCATGTCCAAGGCCATGTACCTAGTGGACGAGACCGGTTTGGCGCAGTACAACACTCTGAAGGAAAAGGGCTTCTACA
>CAVINS010000224.1:0-2016 GCA_963643925.1 Bacteroidaceae bacterium | reverse complement strand
GTCGACGGTGGAACTGAGAAGCGACTGGGAGAGAGAGTCTATGTCTCCTCCCACAGCACGCCTTGTCGGGACAGATGCATAATATTTTGCATGAAAGCGAGTTATCATTCCGCAGAGTTATGTCATTAAAGCGACAATAAAAAAATAAATCTTGGAATTCTTTATTATTAAGGTTGATGCCACCATCCGCAATCGGACACTTCCCCTTGCAAGAAAACTCTCAATCGGACAAACCACTCCGCGCAGAAAGCCCCCCAGGCGAACTCGCGCCATTCCCCAACCCACACCATGCACGACAGACATAAGTCATTGTCTATTAACAGAATGGTGGAAAAATGGAAAAATAAGTAAGGGAAAATAAGGTTTTATGAAACGTTTTCATTACTTTTGCGACTCCTTCGCCTCTTTTTGACGGCAATTCGCACATGCCACGGAATCCCGCAAACACCACGGAACCGTGCAAACACCACGGAACAGCCGACGGCAAACAAACCACCGAAGGTGGGAGCGGTGACGAAAAACATAGAGCGGAAGGAATAAACAACAACAAACGTAAAACAATCAAATTGAAAGACACGCGATGTCATCTACAGACAACGAGATTCTGACGGAAGCGGTGAGGATGGTGACGGAGTGCTTCAAAAGACTGGAGCATGACGTCCACGGGAGACAATCCCTGCGGGTGGAGGAAGAGAACTTCCCCCTGCGGATGGTAGGGCTGAAATTACATATAAAGGAGGCCTACAGACAGGCCCGGCAGCTGGCGGACATGGCCGAGAAAGGACCCACCATGAGCCTGGGCGACAGGGACCTCTACGAACGCATACACGCGGACCTCATGCAGTGCTCCGAGGAGATACGGCACTTCCGCATCCCCGACGGACTGGCATTCCCCGACTGCGGACTCACCCTGGCGCAGTTCCTCTCCACGAGCGACATCGCACGCGCCACGGCCGGAGCTGCCGTACACCGGGGCGAGGCGCCGACGGACGAATGCACCGTGTGCCTCGACGCTTCGCTAAACAGCATCAGAGACAGCATACACCAGGCGGCGACGCTCGTGCGACGGCTGGCGGAACTCGCCTCGCACAACTACCAAAACCATCAGTACGAGGAACTCGTGGCACAGCTCACCGAACGCTACGGAAGCCCCGGATGCGATTGCTGGACGAAGGGACGCGAGAGCTTCCTCAGGTGGAAAAACCAGTGCCTGGACGACCCCGCCAACGAGTGGCAGGCACTCTTCGCCTCGCGCATCAAGGCGCTGCTCGACTCCGGCTTCATCGTGGTGGACGACAGGCACGAGACCGCCTCGTTCCGCAGCGACCAGGACCTCTTGGCCTACTATCTGCACCCCGCAGAAATCACCGAGGAGAGGCAGAAGAAATTCCACGTGCTGTGCAGGCTGGTGGAGCACAGGAACGGGCGCTTCCACTTCACCAAGCCCGCCTCCTTCGGCAAATATCTCCACAACAACCGCCACAGCCTGTCGGCGGACCACATAGAGGGCTTCTTCGCCTTCATGAGCCTCTGCACGATGGTGTATCAGGAGTATGGCGACTCGGTGGACCGCGCCTGGGCCCAGGAGCAGAAGAGGCACACCGCCGCGCGGAAGGAGGCGCAAAAGCAAACCGCCGCCGGCGCCCACACGGGCAAGCGGGCAGGCCGCCCCAGTGCCTCGCTCTTCGCCCACCAGAAGGACGCGCTGCAGGAAGCCGTCCGCCTGAAGTGCTACCTGAGCGACCACAACATGCTGGGCCGCTGCCTCGACTCCACGGCAAAAAGCCCCCTCAACGATGTGGTGGTATGCTTCCTCGTCCAGTGGCGGAGCCTCGGCCTGCTGTCCGACGGGTGCTCCGGAGCCTCCGTCTACCGCTTCCTCACCACGGACTGTGGTCTGAGATCCACGGTGAAGGAGCGCGCCTACGCCAACAAGGTGCTTGCCGATTGGCTGAAAAACGGGCTCTACACCGAAGAGCGGATGCAGAGCGTGAAGGGCAGGTTCTGACTGGCGCC
>CAVINS010000223.1:0-2051 GCA_963643925.1 Bacteroidaceae bacterium | reverse complement strand
CTTTAATTCTTGACCTTATTTTTCTTGATCATATCCCAGTTCCTTCAGCACTTCCTTGTTCCACTGGGAGCGTTCCTTGTCAAAGAACCAACCCCACTTGTTGAAGTACTTGACCATATTCTCCATGTGAATCTTCAGCATCTTCTTGCTCTTGTACGAAGCGGCACGGTGGGCATGCACCACTGATACCTCCGGCCAGTACATAGTGCGATAGTATTTGTGCATGCGACGTGTGATGTCGATGTCCTCTGGATACATGAAGTACCTCTCGTCAAAAAGGCCGACCTTGTCGAAAGCGGACAGGCGGAAGAACATGAATGACCCTTGATGATATGGAATGTTCGCCGGTTTCTTATGGTCCCAAAACTCCAGCGTATAGCGGTAGTTCATTTTCTCTCCCATCTTTTTCGGCATGAAGCGGCGGAAGATAAGGTCGAACGGTGTTGGCAACAGACGCGTCGTCAACTGCAACCGTCCGTCAGGATAGCGCAGCATCGGTTGCAGTTGCGCCACATCCTCGTTCTGCTCCATATACTCCGTGATGCGCGGTATCACGTCACCGTCGAAATACACATCCGAGTTAATCACGAGGTGATACTTCGCCCCTATATCCTGCGCACGGCGTATCGCCACGTTATGACCAGGTCCATATCCCATGTTGGCATTGTTGAAGATATACTCCACACCTTCCTGTCGGGAGCAAAACTCCCGAAGTTCGTCGTTGGGTGAATTGTCACTTACATATATAGGTGCAATACCATCTCTGCGCATAGCATCTATGCACTTCTGAAGTTCATCGTGGTCTGTCTTATAGGTCACGATTGATGCTGTTATTGTCATAAGAATATTGTTTGATCTGTGTTTCGGAGCGAAAAAAAATTACTCCATTATCTTGATATACTCTTCTTGATACTGCTCCGACATGTGCTTGGCAGTGTAGTATTTATCGAACACTTCACGAATGGATTGGGCTGTTGATTCCACGTCTAGTTTCAATACATTCCGAATGGCTTCAAGCAAAGAGTCCATGTTGGTGTTGTCAAAGGTGTAGCCCATAGGTTGCACTGTTTTGGCAATGACCTCTCGGTGAGACGGAATGTTTGACAACACGCATGGCAATCCCACTGTCATGCTTTCGAGAAGAGTGTTGGCAAGACCTTCCACGTCGGAAGCCGAGATGTAATAGTCACAGGCTATCAAGTAGTCATAGACATTACTCTTGAAGCCAGGCAAAAGGATGTTTTCAGTCTCATGCTTCTTCAGTTCGTCATACAGGTCTCCATTGCCGAGCAGCACAACGCCCAAGCTCGGGTCAGCCATCTTTTCAAATGCCTTTACTATCATCTCCGGGTGTTTCTCGTTGGAGAAGCGTCCAATGAAGATAAAGTACTTCACGCCGTCTTTCAGTCCGAACTGTCGTCTGAGCGTTTGCTTTTGTTCCTTATCCTCTTTCCATAACGGCAAAGAACAACCATTGGGTATTGCCTTCATCTTATAGTGATGCTCATCCCAATAGCTTTGGGCAACACTCTCGGAGCAGGCAATAGGTTCATCCATCCGTTTTGTGAAGAAATGGCTCAGCCAAATCACGACTTGCCCCTTCAATTTCCCATACAACACCTTCTGCTGTATGCCGGGATAGATATGGACGGTCTCCATTTTCTTATATTTCTTAGACAAGAACGGCACCAAGAACATAGACCTCGGGCAATGTGTGTGAAGAATGTCCGGGGCCAACTCTTCTACAGTCTTCTTCAACGTCTTGAACATTGCTATAGGGTTCTGTGTCTTGTCAGGAGACATCTGCACCACCTTGATAGGCAATGCTCTAAACTCATCAATCCTCGAAATCTTCTGCTCTTGCACCATCGTTATGATGGACACCTCAAACTTTGAGAAATCCATGTACTTGATGATGTTGTACAACACATTCGGAGGTCCCTGATTGCTCAAGGACGATATCACGTAGCATACTTTAATCTTCTTCATAGTCAATCAAAATTTTAGTTTCTTCCCAATCTCGCTCAGCAGTTGGTCCTTCCGCTCATACA
>CAVINS010000222.1:0-2063 GCA_963643925.1 Bacteroidaceae bacterium | reverse complement strand
GCGGACGAAAAGGCCGTATGCGGACAGTGACGCGGGAGCGTTGGCGTATCTTTGCACCTTCATTTCCGCCACGGGACGCGACGCGCCGCGCACGTCGGGACAATGGTACGCATGGGCCTGTACAATCGTTCGTATGGGACCGGACAATCGATTGTACAGGCCCAAACAATACTATTGTTTTCCTTCATACAATGCTATTGTTTTTCCTCGGACAATGGTATTGTGTCGGCTCCCGCGAAGCACCGCACTCCAGTGGGGGAAAGGTGACGCTTGAGACGGCGGACGGACGGAGCGGAAGAAGGGAGTACCTTGGCAGACAGGAAGCTTCCACCCGGGTGTGGGGCAACGGACATGCTATGAAGTCCGTAAATGAAGTATCTCCTCAAGAAACGATGACCTGCACCTCTAGTTTCAACGAAGTACTACCTCAAGTGCCGATGAAGTAGTACTTCAATGGGCATCGAAGTAGTATTTCACCGGCAGATGACCCTAGGTTCGGTGAATGACAAGTATCACCCAGGGGTAGAGAAGACAAAGCCTCTCCCTGCAAAAAGAGGGAGAGGCTTGCGTCATCAGTGTAGATTATGTCTGTGATTGAGTTATTACTTGATGGTGATGCGACCTTGCGGACCGGCGTATTCCTGGCCGATGTGGCCGGCGAGGTTCTCCTTCAGGTAGCGGATGAGACATTCGCTATAGTTGAAGCCGGTCTTCTGCATCGTGGTGTTCTTCTTCAGCACGCCTTGGAAGCCACCGCCTACGACGCAATACTCTATGGTGGCCAACATATAGGTGCGGGCGAGGTCTACGGGCTCGTACTCACCGGTCTGCTTGTTACGCACCATCACGTCGGTGACGCCCTTGCCCCCGCTCTGGTCGATGGTGAACCGGATGCCTGACACCTGCGGGAAATCGCCGTTCTCCTCGGGCACAAACCGGGTGCAAGCATTCAGCAGCTCCACCAGCTTGGCTCCGGTAATCTCTACAGTGCAGAGACTATTGTCGTAGGGCAGCATGCTGATGATGTCGCCATAGGAGAGCGTCCCTGCCGGCAGTCCGCAGCGGATGCCGCCACCATTGAGCATGGCGATGTCGGCATTGGTCAACACGCGGTGCGAGTCAGCCACGAGGTTGCCGGCATTGGTCTCACCCTTGCGCACCTCCTGGTCGCCTTTCGCGTCGAGGATGGTGAGAGCCACTTCACTGTCGCAAATCTTGACGTTGGTCTCCTTCTCCATCAGCGCGTTGATACTGTCCGTCACGTGGGCCACGAGGGGATCGGGTTGAGCGACCTCCGAGGTGGGTATCAGCTGAAGGTTCTTCTGCCCATTGGCCTTTATCACCAGCTTGCCGATGTTGGCAAACTTGGTGCCGGTCTGCGAGATGGGGACGGGATGACCGAATTTGTTGTGCACCGTGTCGGAAGGTATCACGGAGTGGGTATGGCCGTCCAGCACCACATCGATGCCGGCGGTGTTGTGAATCAACCCGTGCGAATCGACGTTCAGGTAGTTTTTGTCCTCGCCCAGATGCGACAGCACTACCACGTAGTCGGCACCCTCCATCCGGGCCTTGTCCGCAGCGTTCTGCACCAGTCGGTAGATGTCCGCCGCGCACAGGTCGAAGAGTTGCTTGTCGTTCTCGTCGAAGAAGGCATAAGCCTCTGTGGAGACGGTGGTGGGAGTGGTGGCTCCCACGAACGCCACCTTCTTCTTGCCCATCTTCTTTATTATATAAGGAGCGAAGCAGAATTCCCCGGTGGACAGATTGCGCAGGTTGACACTGGTGACCGGAGCGCCGAGGTACGACAGGAGGTTGAACATACGCGGGGTCTTGTAGTCGAACTCGTGATTGCCCAGCGTCACCGCGTCGTAGCCGACGTGTCGCATGATATCGACCACATACTGTCCTTCGGAGATGGCGCCAACGGTGCCGCCTTGCAGATAATCGCCACAGGAGACCACTGCCACATAGGCCGTGTCGGCTATGGCGTTGCGCAGTCCGGCCATCTTCGCATAGCCGTCCACGCCGCAATGTACATCGTTGTCGTAGAGGACAACAAG
>CAVINS010000221.1:0-2063 GCA_963643925.1 Bacteroidaceae bacterium | reverse complement strand
GCATTCAACTATTAAAGCTAAAAATGGAATATACAAAGATTTGATTGCAGCCATCAAGAAAAGGGACGAGTCATTCAATGTCGGGACCATGGCGAACCAAGAATTTCTAACTTCTATATTGACCCAGGTTAATGAAATGTATAAAGATTCGCTGTTTGTTGTTTGGCAAAGTAGAGAATATGCATCATATCTCAAGCGATATAAAGCTGACATCAAATCTAATCAAATTGGCTGTGAAAATATAGTATTCGAATCTACTCTTGGAGATTTGTACAAAGATATTGTTTATAGCCATCGGAATCGTTGTGCACACAACACTCTTTCATGTCAACAGAATAAACCCGATTTGTCGGAACTGTCAGAAAAGGATAACGACAAGCAAAACTACTTTTACCGGTTTACTCTATTGGTGCTGATAGATGAGATATTCACTGCCTTGTTCAAGAAGTATCTTAGCTTGCAAGAAGATCTGGACTGAACAAACAGGTTGGCACGCAAGCTCAAAGAAATAGCTGAGATGTAAGGATTGAGACCAAAAATACAGTCGCAGAAATGCAGCACAACGAACTAATAACGATAAGAATGATATATTGAAATGAAGATAGGAATAATAACCCTGCCACTCTGCACTAACTATGGAGGAATACTTCAGGCCTATGCCTTTCAGACTGTGCTGGAGCGTATGGGGCATAAGGTCGTGGTGGCGAACAAGTCACACGAGACATACTCGTTGCCTGTTTGGAAGATGCCATACGTCTATCCCAAGCGCTTTGTCAACAAACTGCTGGGTAGGCGTCGGCGAAGGTGCAATCATAGCAGCCGGAGCTGTAGTGACCAAGGATGTGCCTCCACACACCGCAGTCGGCGGCGTGCCGGCAAAGGTCATTAAGGAGAACGTAAAGTGGCATTAAAGTAGTGATAGTGCGAAATCAGATGGCAATCCGTGGATTATCGCTCTGTCTTTATAAAAAGTTCAAAATCTAGCGACAAAATAATATATCACAAAACCAAATAGCAATGCGTTATAAGTCTATGTGTGCGGAGGGGGGGGGTATTCCGAGTGTATCACAATGTTGCGGTTTCCTCTCGCCGTTCTCGTAGTGTTCATCCACTACTTTGGACCAGCTTTGGATGTGGAGCAACTTCATGCCGACGGACTGTCAGGCATGGCAGTGTATGACTACCTTAGGATATTCATATCCGGGGTGATAGCGAGAAGCGCAGTGCCGCTGTTCTTTCTCTTCTCGGGCTTTCTCTTCTTCAAGGGAGTGGACCAATTCGACAGAACGGTGTATGCGGAGAAACTGCGCAAACGGTGGTACTCTTTGCTACGACCCTATTTAATCTGGAATTTTCTCTTCCTACTTTGGCAATTGAAATGGAAGTTAGGCGGCATACTATTGCATGACCAACCTTGGATGGGCATTGTGGACTATATTGCAGAAAGAGGCTATTTGCATATGCTATGGGACAGTAGCGTATGGTACGAACGCATTACATGGTTGGGTGTAACAGTACACAATAGCGGACCGGAACTCCTGCCTTTTTGGTATATGCGAGACCTCATGATATTGGTGGTCTTTACACCAGCCATCTATTGGCTCATCAGGCGACTGCGCATTGGCTTCGTTTTGATGTTGTCGACGATGTTTGTATTTGACATCAGTATGCCATGGTTCAGCAATACCATGGTAGCAGCTACATTATTCTTCAGCCTTGGAGCCTATTTCTCCATCATGAAGCAAGATTTCACTGAGGAGCTGTGGCGTTGGCGATACGGAATAATTCCAATAACCATCATCTTGATAGTCGCACAAACCGCCACGGGTTCCGATATGGGCGACTACTCTTCAATGATGGTACACCTTTGGTTGGTGTTGATGCAGACCATTGCCTTCATTATCGTTGCTAGGGCCCTATGTCATTACAGACGGCTGTATGAATGGAACAGGAAGCTTGCACCTAGCTCCTTTTTTATTTATGCCTCGCATGTATTTATCTTGTATGATGTGTCTGGGTATGTTAAAAGATTCACCTCTATGAGCGACAAGTGGTATATGCTG
>CAVINS010000220.1:0-2071 GCA_963643925.1 Bacteroidaceae bacterium | reverse complement strand
GTTCGCCGAGTTGCTTGTTGAGTTCCTTGCTTGCCGCCTTGAGGTCGTTGAGCGAAGCCGTCTTCATGTTGCCGAGAACACTATTGAGTTTGGTACTGCTCATGGCCGCAGTCTGTGTGTCACCGTTGATGGCCTTGATGCGTTGGTCTACATTGGCGAGAGCATCCTGCAGTTCCTTCACCTTCGCGGTGTCGGTAATGGGCGTGTTGTTGAGTTCACTCTGCAGGCGGTTCTTGCTCCATTCAAGGTCTTTCTTCGTCACGTCGTGCTGCTGTCCGTTGCCGAGGTTGATGCTGTCCTGGTTGGCGATAGCCTTCGCGTTGTCGACGGTGTGGGCGTATGGTGACTTGGCCGACCGGCGCTCGCTCTCCTGCGTGAGTTGGGCGAGCACCTGCTTCTGACTCTCATATTCAGCCGTGCCGCGGCGGGTGACGCCCATCAGCTCCTGTTGCTGCTTGATGGCCTTGTTGAGCCATTGGTCGCTCTGTGTGGTAAGACTGGACAGGCCGTTCTTTATCTCCACATACTGCCCTTCAAGCAGGCGAATCTGATTGCCCACCTCGCGCATCTTCTTGCGCGTCTCGTCGAGTTTCTTCAGGTCTTCGGGCGATCCGGTGAAGTTCTGCATGTCCTTCTTTCCGGCAGCGAGGGCGCGGCGAAGGTTTTGCAGCGAGGTGCCCGACAGGTTCTTGATGGCATGGTCGAGGCGCTCGGTGCTGTTGATGACGCTCGTCTGTGCCGACTGATAGGCATCATAATACTGCTTGGCATCCTTCCACGCCTGGCTGTTCGGCTCGAGTTTGTCCATCTGGGCCTTCGCCTCGGCAGCCTTTTGCTTCATCTGCTCAAGCACGTCGATGACGACCTTGCCGTTCATCGTGAGTATGACTTCTGATTTTATCTGTGCCATATTTTTGTGTTTTTGTTGTTCTTTACGATTTCTTGCCCATTCCGGCGAAGGCGTTGATCACGGTGATGCCGCCTTGATAGCCGTAGAAGTCGGCCATGTAATGCTGATAACGGGTCTGCAGGTGACGGATGGTGCGCATAAGGAACGGTCGGTGCGACTTGCCTTCCAGTCGGTCCCATTTGCCACGGATGTAACGGCTCTTGTATTTTGCCTTGCGTCCGCGTTCCACCTTGTCGGCAGTGACGTGAGCGGCGGGATCGTGCGGGTTACCCGTCAGTCCGACTCCGATGTCAACATATCGCAGATAGTCGTTGAAGTGAATGCCTACGGTGAGCATTCCCCGTTGGTCGTCGGCTTGATAGACCTGACCGCCAAACGAGTGCTCGCCTTCTCCGGTGGAATACCACATGCCATGCTTCTTGCGATATTCGTTCACTTCGCGATAGCCTTTATACACCTCCGTTGGATAGACCTTCTGGGTTTGCATGTTCACTTGCAAGTCCATCACGGTCTGATTCATGTAGAGCGGTGCGATGCGCGAGAGCGGAGCGAATGGCGACTTTATTGGTTGTGTTCTTGCTGCCATAGCTAATCGGTTGTTTCGTTGTTGCTATCAGTGTCATCGGTGCCATCCGTTGTCTGCTCCACATACTTTCCGTTGCTTCCGCATGCGAAGTTATATAGTGGGCGGGTGCTGTCCCAGTTCACTCCGGCTACGAGCCACTGGCCGTTGTAGATGTCGGCGACGAGGCCGTAGTTTATGCTCTCGGTGTCGATGGCCTGCAGTTCGGCTTTCAGTTGGGGGTCTTCGGCGAAGGTGCGGCCCGTGACGGGACATTTGCCGGTGCGCTTCAGTTCGAGGAGCCACGAGATGAGGTCTTCGCAGTATTCCATTATCTCGGTGCTGGTCTGTTCGAGTTTCATTCCGTCGAAGCGTCCGAGGGTCTGCGCGGTGTCCTTTATCTTGGCGAGCATCCAGACTTGATGGCTTATCTTGGCATGCTTTGCGCTTTTGAGTTCGCCGGTGGTCACTACGCTGTAGAGCATGAGTGGCGAGTGGAGGATGTTGGCATTGCGCGAGAAGATGTTCTCAAGGTCGATGTAACGGATGCGGAAGAATGACTGGTCTTGCAGTTTGCCTTCCGGCTGGTGGGCGAGGGG
>CAVINS010000219.1:0-2072 GCA_963643925.1 Bacteroidaceae bacterium | reverse complement strand
GGTCTTTTTGGATGTTTCGCGAGGCACGGGTGGCTGACGGCGGCTCGACTTCCGCTCCTGGTCAACATACTCGTTGATGACCTCGATGGTGCGGTCGGGTGCGAAGTCGAAAGCATAGCACACCTTCTTCTTCGGGAACACGTTGCGACGGGTAGGCGTCTGGGCGCGGAAGATGGTCTGCAGATAGAATGCTGCACTAATCTTCACACCTCCGCAGAGCATGAACACGGCGCTCCACTCGGGCACACTCACACCCGTTGTCAGTCGCCCGCAGGTTAGCGTGATGGTCTTCTCGTGAGTGGCAATGTTGTCTTTGACGTTCTTCACGGAGTCGCTGTTGTCCTGGTCGTCGTCGCCTTCGCCGGCTACGTTGATGACATAATACTGCTTGAGCGTGTCGTGCTGCTTGATGAGCCGGCTCAACGCTGCAGCCTCAGGCACACCGGGCAGCACCCACAGCGTGTGGCTGAGCGAGAAGCGGTAGGCCTCGGTGGAGTAAGGATAGTTGGAGTCGGCACTGTCGCGGCACATAAGGTCGAGGAAAGCTTTCACTTCCTTCTCGTGCACGAAGGTGTCGGTAGGCACCAGCTGTTCACGGCCGTTGGCATCTGTCTGTTTTTCCTTTACGACGCGGAAGAATTCGGCGAAGTTGAAAAAGTCGTTTTCTTCGTCACGCTCGTAGTCGAAGACGTTGTCAATGTTGTAGGTGTGCAACTCCAGTCGTGGCAGGTCTTCGTATGGGTTAGGCTCGCCGGGGTGCTCGTCATACCAACGCTGCTTGGCCTCTTGCTCCATCTCGTAGGTCCACGAGTAGACTTCCTCGGGCTTGAAGTGGTCGAGAATGTTGTAGGGCGTTCCCGAGAGATAGAGCGTGCGCATCCGCT
This sequence comes from Bacteroidaceae bacterium, assembly GCA_963643925.1. Taxonomy (GTDB): domain Bacteria; phylum Bacteroidota; class Bacteroidia; order Bacteroidales; family Bacteroidaceae; genus Phocaeicola_A. Next base: position 1,188 of record CAVINS010000219.1, on the reverse strand, counting down.
CGTGCTTCTGCAGTTCTGCGATGACGCTCTGTCCCAATTCCGTCTTTGTGCCTTCGTGGGCTTCGTCGACAATAAGCAGATCCCAGTCGGTATCGAAAATCTCGCGGTTCTTCTTGCACAGCCCCGTCTTCTTTTCCCACGAGCCGCGAAGGTCTTGTATGGAAGCAAAGTAGATGTAGCGCATCTCGCCTTGCCGGGCATGCTCCTCGAGTACGCCATATTTTCTTACCTTGCCGGCAATCTGTTCTTTTATTTTCTTCTGTTCTTCAGAATCATCTGGCGAAGGGTTGAGCATCTTCGCATTCTTGTAACCGAAGAAATAATCATCGCCAAATCCCAACAGGTTGAAGTCTTCAAACCATCCGCCTCGCACAGACGGACGGTGGGTGATAATCAGCGTGCGGCGATATTGCTGGCGCTTGATAACCTCCAGAGCACACAGCGTCTTGCCGAAACGCATCTTGGCATTCCAAAGCATTTTGTTGCCTACCTCAAAGCGGGCCACTGTGTCGTTGATGGCTTTGCTCTGCTCCTCGCGAAACTTGATGACAACGGGTGACAACGTCTCCGGCTTTTTGAAATCATGAGGGTCCAACGACTGACGCCACTCCTTGACAGCAGCGATGGCTTTCTTCACAATCTCCACATCGTTGACCTTTACCCATTCGTTGGCAACAGCACCATTGTTGTTGGTCAACCCTGCATTAGCATAACCGCTATTTGCCAACACTTCTCTCACGTCGTAGTCGGCAAAATCATATTGCGTGCCATCTTCCCAAAATAATGCCAGTTCGGTATAGAGCAGGTCATAGTCAATGGAAGCCGTACCCGTCTGCTCATTGATGCGCTGCGTGGCCCTTGCCCGAAGCTCATCGCAGTTGGGCGGAAGCACGTTGGCACTCTCGGCTTTTATCGATGTCATGCCCACCTTCAATAGATCTTTGTGCTTGGCATCGTCGATGCGGTACACATAGATGACGGGATATTCGTATGTGGCTATTTTTATCATACTCTATTTGTTCTTAACAAGTGAGGCAAAGTGGAAGGACTTGTTTTCGTCCCAGTCCATTATCTTGCAGAATGTGTCGTTGGTATCTTCGAATATCGTGTTTGGCTCATACTTTTTCTTGGGCGAGTATATCAGTTGCAGCGACAAACCATCCATTTGCCAAAGGTTCCAGGAGATGA
>CAVINS010000218.1:0-2082 GCA_963643925.1 Bacteroidaceae bacterium | reverse complement strand
CGCCACTTGGCATCTTCTGTGAATGTAGAAGGCTTATCACTCTGATGAGCCTCCAGGAAATCTAAAGTTTTCTTTCTCATAATTAACCCTCCTCGAAAAAATCAATAAAACTATCTTGGTTGAACACTCCGTTCTGCTTTAAGAACTCGCGACAAGCGTTCAGTTTGTCAAGTTCCCTCTGGGTATGCTCCCGTTCCTGCATAGTGGCAGTAAGCTTGATGGTACCGCCAGTAACGATATACACATTCGGTTCGATGCGAATGGCGTAGATGCGGAGCCAACTTGGATGTTGCTTCAGGTCCCAATTCCTTGCCTTTTCACGAGTCAACTCATGTGCTCGGTTGTCACCAAGGCTAAGCGGATGAAACAAGCCGTCCAACTGCTCGGTGTAAGGGAAGTCAAGAATGAGTCGTTCCAACTCTTCTGCATCTTCCATCGTGTCTTTTATTGCGTCGCTAACCTTTTCTATCTTGAAGAATCCTTGAAGGTCTTCCATATTAGCAAAGAAGAAGTCAAGCAGATAGTTGAAATTACTCCACTGACGGAAAAGCATTGATAGCTCGTCCGTCTTCTTTCCATCTTCTTTTACTGCCCAAAGATGGTTATAGCCTGGTATGGTGCGTACAAATTTCATAACTTGGTCTTGAATTCTGGTGCAAATATAAGAATATGATTTGAATTGCGCAACTTTTAAGTTGCATATTTGCCTACGTCGCTACGAATTTCCGGTAAAATGTGGCACGCGTGCCACATTTCCGAGCAAACCTTCGTAAATCTCGAATAAAATTCATACATTTGCATCCAGTTGGAAGTGAGTTCTAACGCTTCACTCGTTCTTGTGTTGCCACCTTATTATGTAAGGCTACGCAACTTTGTTTTTTGAATTCACGTACTAAGCACTATGATACAGAACGTTAATAAATATCACATCTATGAAATATTTGCTTCGGAGGGAAAGTTTTACTATTCCATTCCGAAGTATCAGCGTGAATATACATGGAGTTACAGAGAGTGGGATGCTCTTTATGACGACATCAGTGAAAATAATCCAGAATATTTTATAGGTTCAATTATTTGTATTCCCCTAGGAGATACAATTAACCCCTACATGGAAGTGATTGATGGCCAACAAAGATTGACCACAATTAGTCTATTCTTGGCTGCCATCTATACACGTCTGAAAGAATATAAGATTTATCTGGATGAAGATGATGATGACATCCTTCCATCATTGCGTAAATCTCTCAAAAGTACCATATCACCAAATGAGATGAAGTTGGTTCCACAGGTGCAGAACCATAATCGGGAGGATTTCAATTTCATCATGTCAGAAATCGGCTTAAAAAAGTCAGCATCAACAAAACACTCATATTTTGGAGTACGTAAGGTATCTCGTTGTTATCAGCATTTTCTATGGTTGATGGACAAGGAGATGGAGAATATGGAACCTGAAAAGAAGGTGAGTTTCCTGCTGAACAAGTTTGACAAGTTGAAACAGGCTATGTTGGTTAAGATGGAGGTTTCGAGCCACTCGGATGCATACGTCTTGTTCGAGTCGCTTAACAACAGAGGTACTCCACTTACCGCTATTGATTTGATGAAGAATCTCATAATGGCAAAAGCTGAGAGTAATCATCTGACAACCGATGATTGTTTTAATCGTTGGCAGCAACTTTTGGGTTTCCTTTCAGATGATTATGCAACCCAGGAGCGCTTTTTCCGTCAATATTACAACGCTTTCAAGCGTAGTCTGAATGATCCCTTCAGAAGTGACAATGATAGAAAGAAAGACCCTCTCGGTGTAGTGGCAACTAAGTCTAACTTGCTTAATATCTTTGAGAAATTGATTAACAAAGATCTTAATCTGTTCCTTAAGGACATACTCAAGTGTGGCAAAATCTGCTCATGTCTCATACTCCAAGATCAAGACGAGAATACATACAGAAGAAATTTGGAAGACCTTGAACACATACAAGGTGCACCTTCGTATTTGCTACTTTTGTATGTTTTGAAGTACAAGACAGAACTTGAGTTGACAGACGATGATATTAATTCTCTGATAGAACTTTTGAATAAGTATTT
>CAVINS010000217.1:0-2088 GCA_963643925.1 Bacteroidaceae bacterium | reverse complement strand
GGACACACCCATTGTAGTCGGAAACGGCTCGTGCAAGGAATGCTTTCGGGAGATATTGCGTTTGCATTATAATCCCATATAGCCATTATTTCAGGTCTATCGGCACACGACCCCGTTTTTCTTATTATTGTCTGCTGATAGGTTTTAGCCCTACGAATATCCGCAGACATGGATACATCCGTAGGGCTATTTTTATGTATTTCTTTCATTAGTGTCCTTACTTCACAGCCACTTCCAAACACTGGAACAATACGTCCAGTCCCATATTGAAGCAGATTGCTTCGTGGCGGTCTTGCTCATCCGGGTTTGGCGGATACATAGCAAGATACTTGATGAGTGCGATAACTGCCATGCGCAGGTCTTCTCGTCCTAGCGAGATTGTTACGTTTGTTTCGTCTTTTCTCATGGCTTACATCCTTTCTATGTTTCCGGCGATGCCGATTACCAACATGAGGGCTATGAAGCCGAGGAATGTGTAGATGACTTCCTTGTGGGTCATCACTGTGGTGTCGTCGTCCGACTCGCGGACTATGCGTGTGAACGACTCTGACTCTGCGTTGAGCCAACTCTCGATGTTCTCCTTGAGAACGTGCAGGGCAAATGCGAATGCGCTGCTTACGGTTGCTTTGTTTTGCATCTTTTGTTATGTTGTAGCATTAATATATAAAGGTGGCGGCAAGTCTCCGTTGCTACAACATAACAAAAGACCCGGTAAGGGAACTATATATGTTCGGAGACTGCCGCCATATAGTAGAGGGTACATACGTACACCATACTCCTTTAGCAGTAGTGGGGCTGTTCGCCTTGTTCGTATATTCAAATGGGGAGGTTTTCAAGTTCCCTATAAGAATAATATGTCTTTTGTTATTTTATTGTAGCACTGCAAAGGTATGTACTTTATTTTTATCTGCCAAACATTTCGTGATATTTTTTAATTTTATATGTCAAAAACATATTATTCGGTCGGTCGGAGCGGCAATGTATGTCCGTTTGGGGTGAAAATATATCAGTACTTTTGCTTCAACAATAAACAGATAACACTACTGTAAAATGCAACAACCACATCAAATTTACCTCAACCGCTTTCAGCAGCAACTCTTCTACATGGCTGCGAAGGACGAGACCGTGATTGCCGGCCGACGCACGGGAAAGACCGACGGACTCGTTGCGCCCCGCGTATGGGCAGTGAGCAACTCCATGCCAGGGATGCTCGGCGCATGGCTTGCCATCAGCCGACAGCAGGCTTTCTCGAAGACTATACCGGGCACGATGGCTGCCCTTGAACGTATGTTCGGTTTCGTGCTGGGCGTACACATGGGATGGGGACGGCCTCCGAAACACGCACGGCCTTCCATCTTCAAGCCCAAGACCTACGACAACATCATCTGGTTTGCCAACGGTGCGCAGTGGGCAAGCATATCGCTGGCGCAGACGGCTTCGGCTAACTCCTACACCTTCTCGCACGTCATCCTCGACGAGGGGCGCTTTGCATCGAAGAAGAAGATAGACGAGGAGTTTATGCCAGCCCTTTCGGGTCAAACTCACCCGATGGGCGACATCAACTTTTCCGACTACAATCCCTACTACAAAGGCCGACTCTTCGTTACCGATGCCTCGCTCACGGCAAAGGGCAGTTGGCTGGAGCAGGAAGACGAGAAACTCGACCTCACGATTGAAAACGGACGTTTCAAGGGCAAGACTTACCGTTGGGTGCAGGGGCAGTTGGAAGACTATGCCAACAAGCTCATCCGATACAACGACCTTCTCTACAACGCGAAGAAGGCGGGCCATAACATCCACGTCGTTCCTCGCGAACAGATACTCATGGTGAGGGCTGTGGCGAAGAAGATGATGATGCACGAAGGGCAGTTCAAGATTATGCCAAACCACGGACGGCACGTCACGAAGGCGATGGTGACGATGGCCACAAACTACAAACTTATTCCGCAGGAGGATGCCGAACTTATCTACGACTACGAATACCTCATCACGCCGGAGGAAGATTTTGAGATGCAGATGTTTCTGCGGTCAAAGAAATTCAACGAGGGCTACCTGCGCGAACTGCGGCAGGTGGGCTTTGTGGTGAGC
>CAVINS010000216.1:1094-2093 GCA_963643925.1 Bacteroidaceae bacterium | reverse complement strand
CCAGCTTCGCCGTGTACAGGCGGTTGGCATTGTGATTGTAAGCCGCGTTGTCTTCGCTCACAGTAGAACTCTTGGTGTCACTCCAGAAACCATCTGCATTGAAGTCCACCTGCCACTCCTTCATCTTGCCGCTGTAGTAGGCATTCACCCCATGATTGAAGGCAGGAGTACTGATGCAGAGATGGGTCAATGAGCGCTCGAGAAAGGTGCCGTCGTAGGTAAAGACCGAAGGCAAGTCGGTGAATGTCTTGTCGTAGGGTGCGCGGAAGTAAGAATATTGAGCACCTACAGAATGGTTATCGTTGAAGGCATAGTTGATGCGCACACTTGGGGATAACGTCCGTTTGTGTGTGCTGTTTTCCATGTTGGCGATGACCTGACTGAGCAGCTTGCCATCTGAGAGGCTCTCGATACGTTCATAGGCTTTCGAGCCTTCGTTTTCCGTTGCTGCCGCCAGCGAGGCAGAGACGTCCAGTCCTCCCATACGGTAGTTTACATCCAACTGATTTCTGGCTCCCCATTCCACATAATGGATACCCTTCATTTCTTCCCTAAATCCCCAACCTTCTCCTTGCGGTCGTTTGGTTTTGATTCGGACCACGGCCTTGGTGGTGGCAGCGTAGCGTGCACCGGGGTTACTGATTATTTCCACACTCATGATTTGGTCGGATGGGATGCGTTCCAGTTCCTTCAAGTCGTAGAGCTTGCGGTTGTTGACATACACCTCTGCGGCGCCGCGTCCGAACACCTCCACACCGTCGTCTGCTTTCTTGATGCTGGGCAGTCGGCTCAGCACATCCTTTGAGTTACCGACTTTCTCAAGCTCACTGCCCTGTATGATGCACTTCATGCCGTTGGCATTGTTGCGGATTTTGGGCAGCGAACTTTTTACTACCACTTCACCTAACACCTGTGTCTTTTCCAGTTCAGACACATGGGTACTGTCGTTCAGAGTAGGAGCAGATTGTGCTGCAATACTGATGCCTGTCATTGCGAAGA
>CAVINS010000216.1:0-1050 GCA_963643925.1 Bacteroidaceae bacterium | reverse complement strand
TCCGCTTGAACGCCGTACAGAAGTGGCTCTGATAGTCATAGCCCAGTTTGATGCCGATAGCGTTGATGGGCAGGGCGGTGTCAAGGAGATAATGCGCAGCAAGTTCCATGCGATAGTCGAAGAGAAACTGGAATACTGTGGTACCAAACTCTTGTTTGAACAGCCTCTTCAACGTACACTCATTGGTACCAACCATTGTGGCAAGTTCGTGCAGAGAGGGCATGTCCTGGTATCGGGAGAGGATGATGTCACGCGCGTCGTGTATCTTGTCGCGTAGCAGGATACTGACGGCTTCTTGTCCGGCTATGAGACTGTCGGGAAGGAGAAACCCTGAGAGACAATCGATGATTTTCGACTCCATATATTTCGAGGCTTGGTTGCCCAGCAACCGTGAGCGTTGGATGTCGCGTGCTGCTTTGATAACCGATGTCACTGCCGGTTGGTTATACTTTATGATGGCTTGGGTGTCAAAGGTGGGGTTGGTGAGGTGAGACAACGATTCGAAAACTTCAAGATTGCGGTCGATGAGATCTTCTATAAACGGTTGCGGAATGACCACATTGAACAACTCGAACTGAGTGCCGCGATTCAAGTGGGTATTTGCTCCACCTTCGCCATTGAGGAAACAGAGACTGGCTTCTCCTGCATTCCACATCATTTCCTTGCTTGTGCCACGCTCGCCATATATCTCCTTCATACTGCCGCCTCGGGTGGTCAAGGAGAATAGCAGGGCGGGGCGAACTTCGTGCAGAGCAGTAAACTGCACGTTGTTCTCCTTGCCCAAATAGTGTTGGTTCATGACACCGAACTTCTGATAATGCCACTCCCGGAGCGAAACTTCCATCGCGTCCGACTCGATATGGTTGCATCGTTCCTGTCCGTTGTTGTCGAAAAAGGTAAGTCCATTCTGTGTAACATTCTCCTCTATTTTTCCGCTTCTTGTTATCTGGCAGTTTACCATTGCTTAGTCTTTCTTTTGTTACAGTGCTGTATTCTTCGCCTATGCGAGAATAGAATGCAAATATACCCAAAAGTTATAGCCGATATTTT
>CAVINS010000215.1:0-2149 GCA_963643925.1 Bacteroidaceae bacterium | reverse complement strand
AGAGTTGCTTGAGCAGCCACCACAGCGTCTCCATGTATTTGTTGTCGTAGGTGATGTACGGATGGTCGAGGTCGACGAAATAACCCATTTCCTCGGTGAGTTTGCGCCATTCTGCCGTGAACATCATCACGTTTTCACGGCACTTGTGGTTGTAGTCCTCGGTGGAAATGTATTTCTCGGAATTCTTGTTGTCGATGTCCTTCTTGGTGATGCCGAGTTCCTTTTCCACACCCAGCTCCACAGGCAGTCCGTGGGTGTCCCACCCTGCTTTGCGGTGCACCTGGAAGCCCCGCATCGTCTTGTAGCGGTTGAACGTGTCCTTGATGGCTCTCGCCAGCACATGGTGTATGCCCGGATGTCCGTTTGCCGAAGGAGGACCCTCGAAGAACACGAACTGTGGGCAGCCCTCACGCTCATCCACCGACTTGTGGAACACGTCGTCGTGCATCCACCTGTCCAAGATTTCTCTGTTTGTCTCTACCAGATTGAGACCTTTATGCTCTGCAAACTTTTTTGACATTGTTCTGTTTGTTTTCTGTTTGTTTATAACGGAGGGAATTTTTAGAACCCACCTTATTTGTTTGAGTGATGTAACCGTTGGCGGGAATCGCCGTGACGCACCCCGCTGACGACAATTCTCTCCGTTTCGTTTGCAAAGTTACGATAAAAAAATTGAAAAAGCTCAAGGTTATGGCATTAACGAGCACCATCTTTGTCCCTATTCCCTTGAATTATCCCTAAAGCTTATTTATTATGTCAACAATTTCTTCGTCTGCAGGCAACCATTTTACAGTATTCAGTTCTTCCACCGCGAGCCATTTTGCAGCCTCGTGTTCTAGAAGCGTCAGTTTGCCTGTTATTACGCTGCAGAGGTAGCAGTGCATGATGAGATGAAACTTGGGGTAGTCGTACTCTACTGTGGTGAGGAAATCGCCCACCTTGATTTCTGTTGCGAGTTCTTCCATTATCTCGCGCCGCAAAGCCTCCTCTGGTGTTTCGCCATCTTCCATTTTCCCTCCAGGGAACTCCCACCAATCTTTCCATTCGCCATATCCGCGTTGCGTGGCGAAGATTTTGTTGTCATGCTGTATCACGGCGGCCACTACTTCTGTTTTCTTCATTTGTTTATCCTCTTTTTTAAGCATTGGCCAATGTGGCAGCGTATTCATAAACTGCTCCAGGCATTGGGCTCTTCAGCTTCCACACAATCTGCATGGGGCTGTTGCCTTCGTAACTGTCAAGAGTAACCGCACCCAGATAAACATATCCTAACGTGCGGCTTTTGTTCTCCGCAGCGTTCTGTTGCTTGCGCACGAACAAAAGCATTTCGCGTTTGCCTTTGATGTAACTTTGTCCTGTAGGAGAATGCTGACTTATTCTGTTTTGTGATTCCCTATGAAATTTTATGTTGCTTTGCGCGAAGTCTTTATAGTTGGTGTTCGAACCTTCTTCGCGATCCTTGATGATATCTACAAACATGGCTTCCATTGGAATTCCGTCCAAGGTGTTTCTCTCGCATCCCTCCCTGCCAGACGACATCTTGGCAAGAGTAGATGTACCGATAGCCACTTGTATCTGTGCTTTGGTATAGACTCCGTGCAGTTGCAACGGGAAGGTGTCTTTGAATACGGAGTTGTCTTCTTCCTCTAAAGCGTTGCAGCGCGTCATCATCACCTCTGTTATTTCTTTCACTTCATCGGCAAAGATTCCGTCTTTGCTCAGTTTGTTGAACATCTGTTGCAGACTTTCATATTCCGCAGCAGAGGTGTAGAGGTCGTAGTAGAGCATCAAGGCCATCTTCTTTTCCTTTGCGGAAAGCATGTTTTCACTCACTCTAAAATGTCTTGCGGCTAAATCATGTATAAAGCTAAAATAAGAAAAAGAATCCGTGGAGAGCCATTTCTTGCTGACGGCCCTGGACAATTCCACATTTAATTCCGATTCTTTCCGGCCAACACCAGCCATGCAGCACAGAGCATTCCATGTAGTGCCATGATATAGTTTCTCCAACGGCACGTGTGTGAGCTTTAGAAAATCGGCCAATGTCAATGGAATACTGAAATTCTTCTCGAACTGCTTTATTGTCTGAACGATGCGCTCCTTTCTGAAACTGTTGACGTAGCTAGTAATGTTCTGCAATATATATTCT
>CAVINS010000214.1:0-2156 GCA_963643925.1 Bacteroidaceae bacterium | reverse complement strand
GCGTTGACGATGTGTCGCCACGACAGCTTTTGGTTCGATTCTGTTTTCATAAGATATTTTTTTGTTATTAGTGAATATCAAAAAAATGTTGAAGGTTTTAAGTTTTATGTTTTATGTTAATAGCAACGTCACGTAAAACGCAAAACATTCAGGTTTAAACGTTTTTGTTATGCAACATAAACCGCGACGTGGGGCGCTGAAGCCTTTGATGAACGACGAAGAGAAAGACAATGCAGCCATCAAGGAACTGACTTATGACTTTGCCTGTCGCATCGTTCGTCTTTACCAGTATTTGACGGAAGACTCCTCGTATAAGGAACATATCATGTCGAAGCAAATCTATCGTTCCGGGACGAGCATCGGCGCGAACATCTGTGAAGCACAGAACGCTCAGTCGAAACCCGATTTCCTGTCGAAGATGACCATTGCCTCGAAGGAGGCGAACGAGACAACCTATTGGCTCAACCTCCTCCATGACAATGGTTACATCAACGACAGCCAGTTTATGTCCCTCAACAACGACATGCAGCGAATCCTCCGTAAGTTGATCGCCATTGTCAAGTCGACCAAAACAAACCTGGGAAGACTTAAGTAACACTCAAGTAACACTTGAGTGTTACGTGTTTTTAAGTATTAGGTTAAATGTTATGTGTTGGCCAAACACAAAACGCAAAACATAAAACCCTCAACACCTATGCCCTTCGGGCAGTTGAGTTGCCCTTCGGGCAGTTTTACGTTTTTGGTTTTAGGTTGAACACTAAAAACGCGCAGCGTTTATAACACAAAACGCAAAACATAAAACCCTCAACATTAAAACGCTAAGCGTTTTAATCTATATTTCCTCCCAAGTCATCTCCGTCGCTACCCGTGTCGCCACCCGATGGGGTAGTGGAGCTGCCGCCTCCCGAAGGCGTGGTGGTGGAGCTGCCGGAGCCGGTGCCCGCGGAGAAGTTCACCGAGAAGTCGCCACCGTTGGCAGCCTTCTGGGCCGCCACAGCGGCGTTCTGCACCGAGCGTGAGGTCGTCAGGCGGAAGCTCGCCTCGTCCACCATGTTCTTCAGGTCCGTGCCGCGCGACCAGTTCACCGTCAGACAGGTGATGTTCGCTGCCGTGAACTCAGCCGCCGTGTCGGCTCCCGTGGAGCGGATGGCCGGATAGAAGGCGCCGAGGTCGCCCAGCTGCACCTTCTTGCCCTCGAGGATCATCTCGCGCAGGCAGTCGAAGCTCTGGCACAGGATGGCCTGGATGTCGCCGCGGTTGTACACCGAGCCGTGTTCGGCGATGTGGGCGGCAAACTCGTCCAGCGTCACTACGTCGCTCAGCTGCAGGGCAGCGTAAGCCTTCTTGGGGTTCACGTCCTTGTCCTTGCCGTGGTTGGGACGTACTGCTACAGAATAGTTTATCATACAGTAAAACTCTTTTTTTGTGCTGTCGCTCTTGTGAGGTGGGCGGCAGCGGGTTAATAATTGTTGTTATCCTCACATTTCGGCGTGAGCGCGGACTGGTAGGTCAGAGGGTCAGGTACCAAGACCCGCCGCTTTAGAGTCCGTTTTTCTTGAGGAGAGAGGGCGAAGGTACCATTTACTCGCCTCTAGCCCTCCTTCTTTGTTACTCCTCGCCGATGGCGGAAGTCCTCTCCTCCGCGGGGAAACGCGATGCTTGGTTTGGGGCAAAACAATCTAATTGTTCGTGCTCACACAATCGATTGTTTTGGCCGATACAATCGATTGTCTCGCCGCTGCTGAACCATTGCCCCGGTGTGTGAGAATGTCATCTGTTCCCGGCTTCGGATTGGATAATGCAAAGATAACTCCCGCAGGGGCCGGTTTGCAAATCCATTGAAAGCCATTGAAAGATATTGAAATTCTATTGAAAGATATTGGAATTCTATTGAAAGATATTGAAGATTCATTGAATCTCATTGAAAGTCCATTGAAACAAATTACGATTTAAAACCATATTTTCGTCCCGAAGAAAATTCTTTACGTCTCAACCATTGCAATCGAAAGATGAAGTGGTGGAGGAGGAAGGAGTGGACGATGAAGTGGTGGACGATGAAGTGGTGGACGATGAAGTGGTGGACGAGGAAGTGGTGGAAGAGTGAGTGGCGGACGAGGAAGTCAGTAGGACAGGAAATCGGTATGACGAGGAAGTGG
>CAVINS010000213.1:0-2163 GCA_963643925.1 Bacteroidaceae bacterium | reverse complement strand
ACGTCCCCTTCATGTATTGTATGGTTAATACTTTCCAAGGAAAGGATTATTCATTCTTGAAACCATAACCATTCTGGAAACCACCAGAACCTAACAAGTTAGGAGTGATAGGCCAGAGGTAGATAGGAGCTTTCTGTCCATCGTAGTCGTAGAAAAGATACTTGTCGTACTCGTCACGGTAAGAAACCAAATCTGCTCCCCAATTTTCCTTCTTGTAACCATCTTTTTCCAAAGCATTAGCCTCTTCACCATCAGGTGCGATATAGGTAAACAGACCCTTGATAGCCAGGTTGGTCTTCGGAGTAGTTGTTCCATAGTCCAAGCCAAAAGCGCCCCAGTCATCGTTCTGACCACGCCATCCCGGATAGAGAACAGGATCGTCCTTCTTGTCCTCAGGACACTGAGCTGTCAAACGATGTCCGTAAATAGTCTTGGCATCTACCAACTTCGTCCAAATGTAGGCAGGGATAACGTTACCATTCTCAAATTCATAGTAACCATCTTTCTCCAGGCCATCCATCATCTTTTTGGTCAGTTCCTTAACAGCCATAATGTCCTCACCTACGTAACCCGAGCGAATCAGAGTCCAACGACGGTCACCTTCACCAGCATACTCGAAACCTCTCTCCTCGATGATGGCACGCACGAGACCACCCTTGCTGCTCCATGAGTTGATGAACTCATCAGTATTAGCCTTGCCTTCGGGGAATGAACGTTCACGGATGCTCTTCAAGTATTGTGTAGCTGTAGTAGCGTCGCCCAAGGCTGCGCAAACTTCAGCATAACCGAGGTAAATCTCAGCCATACGCATGTACGGTCCATTGATACCGGATTTACGTTGAGCGGAAACCAACGGTGTAACCTGTCGGTTCTCGTCCCATTTGTTCAATGAAAGGCCACCACCTACAGCTTTGGAGTTAGGTACGAAAGGAAGCAACTTCTCTACACCCTTGCCTGTACTACCAGTAACAGTTACGCTGACATCACGACGCATATCGTTCGGATCGAACATGCCATAGTAGAAAGCCGGGTTAATACGTCCCTGACCATAGTTTTTACAAGGATAAGAAGGCTTACCACCACTGGAAGGACGGCCATAAGAATATGGACGGCTATCGTTGCCACCATTCTGCTGCATCGGGTATTCATAGATTGACTCATCAGCATACTTGTCATCTGCCTCATGCATCTGGTCGAAGAAATACTGGTAAGGATTACCATATACACGTCCGTTTGAAGATTTACGCGGGTCAGTCGTGTAGAACTTGGCAGTACCCGGATTCTCCAGCAACTGAGCATAATACTTCTGAGCAATCAGATAAAGGTTCTTCCAGTCCGTACGACGACCATACTTGGCGCCATTGTTCTCTGTACCTTTATATTCATACTGGTAAGCAGTACCAGTGCTGTCTACACGGGTGAGGTCACCACGACGTGTCTGGTAGCCACCGGCTTCCAAGCACAGACGACCAATCAAGCCCTGAACATAGGTCTTCGAGAAATAGTTCTTGGTTTGATAGCCTGGTATCTCACCTACTGGATACATCACGTCCACAACCTTTTCCAAGTCTGCGATACATGCGTCGTAGATGGAGTCACGGTTTACCAAACCCGCAGGTGCATCTCCGTAGTGCCCTACGTAAGGAACGTCACCATAGTATCTGCAAAGTTCACGATAAGCGGTTGCACGCAATGCAATGGCTTCGCCATACATCTGACCCAAAGCTCGGTCTGTAGTACCGTTATCAGCTCCGAGTTTGCAAATCTTATTGATGTCGTAGTTCGAACTATTCTCCATAGAAGTAATCACTGCATTGGACTTACTTATAAGCGAGAAGAGTCTGGAATATGAGTCAGTACCATCATCTTTCGTATAGGAAGTGATTGGGTAACTACTTGCGTAAGTACCATTCTGATAGAAACACTCCGGATAGTGACGACCTTCTTGGTTTTTGAAAGGTTCCGGATGACGTTCAATATCAGAACCTGCCACATCGGCAGCATAGTACAAACCATCACCAAACACGTTGTTGGAAGCAGTAGATCTCCATTGCTCATATGCTCCCTCAAGTGCGGCACGTGCGGTAGTAGTATTAGAGAAGACGAAGTCAGCATCCACCACAGAAGGTGAGCTCGTCTCCAAGAAATCACTACAAGCGGCAA
>CAVINS010000212.1:0-2175 GCA_963643925.1 Bacteroidaceae bacterium | reverse complement strand
CAATGTTCAAACTGTCAAGCACCAGTACCGCCACGTCCGGCAACATCGTGGAGTTCGCCAAGCGCCTCACCGGTGTGGCACGCACCGCAGGCATCACCACCGACCAGCTCCTCGCCCTCGGTTCTGCTTCCGACTCTATGTACCTCATGCCGGAAGTTGCGTCAACGGCAATGTCAAAGTTCATCGTTGCTCTCCAGCGCAACCATAACCTCATTGAGAAAGACCTCGGCATTCAGCAGGGCACCATCAAGCAGATGTATGCCGCCGGCAACGCAATGGATGCCATCGTCCTCGTGTTGCAGAAGATGAAGGAGACGGGCAATATGAATGCCCTTGGTGGCATCTTCAAAGACCTCGGCTCCGACGGTCAGCGTCTCGTCACTGCAATGGTCACGATGTCGAAGAATGTCGATATGTTGCGCGACCACCTCTATGAGTCGAAGGAAGCCTTCGAGGAAGCCAGCGCTGTCACCAACGAGTACACCATGCAGAACCAGTCTGCCGCCGGTATCCTCGAGCGTGCCAGCAACCTTTGGGAAAAGGCTTTTGTTAATCCGGATGGTGTGAACAACGTGAAAGACTTGGCTGAAGCGTGGTATAACATATCCAACACCATTCTCAACAGTCCTATCTACAACGGTTCGCTTCATGCTTCGCTATGGTTGGTTATCAAGGCTGCGCAGTTGTTCCTGACTTTACTGCCCGCCATCATCAACTATCTCATGGCGCTCGGCATATCCAAAGCCATAACATTCATGGTGGGTCTGTCTCGCGCTATATGGGCAGCAACAACGGCGCAGACTGCATTCAATGCCGCGACGAAGGCTAATATATATGTGGCCGTCGCCAGCGCCATCATGACTGTTGTCGGTGTGTTGTGGTCGTTCGTCAGTGCGTCCAACGAGGCGGCGAAAGCGGAGGCGGAGGCGGAGCGTCGGGCAAACGCATGGAAGAATCGTTTGGGCGAGGCCCAGCGGGAGACTGACACGCTCACCAGAAAACTCCATGCCTACAAGACCGCTCTCGATCAGGCCAACCTATCGCAGGAGCAGCGCAATACGCAAATATCCAAGTTCAACCGTGATTTCCGGTCCTACATCAGCAAACTGGGTATCGAGATAAAGAATGTCAGTGACCTCAAGAAGCATTATAATGAATTGGCAACCGAGATTCAGCGTGCCACGTACTACCGATTGAAAGAGAAGGCAAAGGAGGATGCACTTCCGCAGTACCAGAAGGATCGTTTGAATGCCGCCAACCGAGTAAAAAATGCTTTGGCTATGCATGGATATGCCCGACAGATCAATAATCAAACGAATGTTCAAGGCGCAAGCAATCCGGGCGAGGATGACGTGTGGACGACGAAGATGATTATGGACCAGTTTGCCCGAGGAACGAGCGCAAACGAACTTTATCGGCAGATCATCACCAGTCGCTATCCCGGCGTTACAAACCTGAAAGTTGACAAGAAGACTGGCACGTACACCTATACAGATGCGAAAGGCAAGGTGCAGAAAAATCAAGGCGACCAAGCCCTTCTTTCTTCTTTGCGCCATTATCAGAATGCTACTAAGCGAGAACTTGACAAGGATAAGGAGATTGACGACTACTTCTCGCCTTTTGTTCCCGAAGATTACCATCCGTGGACTGATGACGAGCTGGGTACTCTCGACAACGATGCTCCCGACAAGAAAGCCATTGCCGAGGCGAAGCGCGAGAAGCGAGAGCAAGCGAAGGCATGGAGGCAAGAGCTGGAGCAGGCGCAAAAAGATGCGCAAGCCGTCATGGACGATGTGCGCAACTTCTACAATCGCCAAATCAACGAGAAGTTGAGCAAGGCTGTTTCTCTCGGTATGGATAAGACTGAGCAGGACTTGTTTGTAGAGCCTGTGCGTCGTCGTATGAACGAGGCACTGGAGCAGGTGCGCCTCGCCATTGCCATGCAGAAGAACAACTGGGAGTCATTCAAGGCTACCATGAACAGCGATCTGATAGAAAAGGCTGACAAAACTGGCGTGAACTTATCTGCAGGTCTGTTGGACAATATCCAAAAGAACGACATCTCTGCACTCTCCGACCTGATGAGTGGTTTAAGCGAGAAGCTCGGCAAGCCATACAACTCCACCATTGCCGAGATATTTGCCAAGGCCACCCAGAACGAGCAGGCAAACCTCA
>CAVINS010000211.1:0-2181 GCA_963643925.1 Bacteroidaceae bacterium | reverse complement strand
ACGTCCCCTTCATGTATTGTATGGTTAATACTTTCCAAGGAAAGGATTATTCATTTCTGAAACCATAACCGTTGGTGAAGCCACCAGAGCTAATCACGTTCGGAGTGAACGGCCAGAGGTAGATAGGAGCTTTCTTACCATCGAAGTCGTAGAAGAGGTACTTCTCATATTCATCACGGTTAGTACCAGAAATCAAGCTAGCACCCCAAGCGACCTTGGTGTAACCGTCTTTCTCCAAAGCAGCAGCTTCTTCACCGGCAGGATCGATGTAGGTGAACAGACCCTTGATAGCCAAGTTAGTCTTAGGTTTAGTGTCTGTTACCTCTTTGCCATTTTCATCCTTTGTGGTATACTTGCAGCCGTAGCTGGTCCAATCATCGTTCTGTCCACGCCATCCCGGATAGAGAACGGGGTCGTCCTTCTTGTCCTCAGGACATTGAGCTGTCAAACGATGTCCGTAAGTAGTCTTGGCATCTACCTGCTTCGTCCAAATGTAAGCAGGGATAACATTACCATTATCAAATTTATAGTAACCGTCTTTCTCCAGGCCATCCATCATCTTTGTAGTCAGATTCTTGATGTCCACGATATTCTCGCACACATAACCTGATCGAATCAAAGTCCAACGACGATCACCTTCACCGGCATACTCGAAGCCTCTCTCTTCGATGACGGCACGCAAGAGGCCACCCTTACCACTCCAAGAGTTAATGTACTCATCAATGTTAGCCTTGCCTTCGGGGAATGAACGTTCACGAACGGTCTTCAGATATTGTTTAGCTGTAGCATCATCGCCCAAAGCTGCACAAACTTCAGCATAACCGAGGTAAATCTCAGCTGTACGCATGTACGGACCATTGATACCGGACTTACGTTGAGCAGATACCCAAACAGTTGCCTGACGGTTCTCATCCCATTTGTTCAGAGAGAGACCACCATTACATTTTGAACCCGGAGCGAGAGAAAGGATTTGCTCAAAGCCCTTACCGGAACTACCTGTAACAGCTACACTGACATCACGTCGCATATCGTTCGGATTGAACTTACCATAGTAGTAAGCCGGGTTGATACGACCTTGTCCGTAGCTCTTGCAAGGATAGTTAGCCTTGCTACCGCCATTGGAAGGACGACCGAAAGAGTAAGGACGACCATCGTTACCGCCACCCTGTTGCATCGGGTATTCGTAAATCGACTCATCAGCATACTGGTCATCGGCCTGATGCATCTGCTCGAAGAAATACTGATAAGGGTTGCCAAATGTACGTCCGTTGTTGTCGGATGCGCCACGCGGGTCAGTTGTGTAGTATTTAGCTGTACCCATATTTGTCAAGCAATCTGCATAATATTTCTGAGCAATCTTATAGAGGTTCTGCCAATCAGAACGACGAGCGTAAGTAGCGCCATTGTTCTCTGCAACTCCCTCTTTCTGTTCGAATGTATAAGCCTTGCCTGTACTATCCACACGAGTGATGTCGCCACGACGTGTCTGGTAACCACCGGCATCCAAGCACATACGGCCAATCAAGCCCTGCACATAAGTCTTAGAGAAATAGTTCTTGGTTTGATATCCTGGAATCTCTCCAACCGGATACATCAGCTCAACAACATCAACCAAGTCTGCGATACAAGCATCGTAGATAGAGTCACGGCTAACCAAACCAGCGGGCAGGTCACCATAAGTTCCTACGTAAGGAACATCTCCGAAATTCTTGCAAAGCTCGCGATAAGCAGTAGCACGCAAAGCGATAGCCTCAGCGTACATCTGGCCCATCTCTGACTGACCTCCACCGATAATCTCTTGGAAGTTCGACTTGTTGCGCATAGAGGTAATCACGGCATTGGACTTACTGATTACCTTATACAATTTGGAGTATGTACCATCTTCTTTCAAGTAAGAAGTCAAGCCATAGCTGCTTGCGTAAGTTCCGTTCTGATAGAAGCACTCAGCCCAGTGACGTCCAGGTTGGTTCTTGAAAGCTTCCGGGTGACGCTCGATATCAGATCCTGCCACATCGGCAGCATAGAACAGACCATCACCAAATATATCGTTCTGAGCCACATCTCTCCATGACTCATACGCTCCATCGAGCGCGGCACGTGCGGTAGTAGTATTGGAGAAGACGAAATCAGCATCCACCACAGAAGGTGAGCTCGTCTCCAAGAAATCACTACAAGCGGCAA
>CAVINS010000210.1:0-2215 GCA_963643925.1 Bacteroidaceae bacterium | reverse complement strand
CTTACAGGCAATGGAAAAAATCTGTGAATTCCGAGTGTTCCGTGTTCGAAATATAAACGTTCAACGTAAAGCATCATTTATGACATCAATATCAATAAAAAGAGGACTGAAGTATCTTTTGCACGACCGGGCGCATTTCTGCGACTCTATGGTAGTGCATTTCCTTGTTTTTTTGCCCGACAAACCCTACCTATCGCTACGCTATCGTTGTAATGTGGGGCATTGGATGAGTTGGAAACATCCAAAGACTTTTACCGAAAAACTGCAGTGGCTTAAGGTGTATGGTTTCCGGCCGGAATACACCAAGATGGTGGACAAGTACGCCGTAAAGGACTATGTGGCCGGCATTATTGGCGAGGAGCATATCATCCCCACACTTGGTGTATGGGATAGGGTTGAGGATATCGACTGGGACAGTCTGCCAACGCGCTTTGTGCTTAAGACCACCCACGGAGGCGGTGGTAGTGGCGTGGTAATCTGCAAGGACAAGGCCACATTCGACCGTAAGGTGGCTATGGATAAGTTGCAGCGCGATATGAAAGGGACAGTCGTTAACTCCCATCGCGAGCATCCTTACTATGGTGTGCCGCGCCGCATCATCGCGGAACAGTTTTTGGAAGAGATGGCACGGCCCGACTTAGAGGACATCATGGACTACAAGTTCTTCTGCTTCGACGGAGAGCCTCGTTTCCTCTATGTCTCGGACAGCCCTAAGCACGAGTCCGTCTTCCTCAACACCGACTGGACCCTTGCCGGCATCGGCCGCGATGACTACAAGTCACTGAAGGATGTACCTGCCAAGCCCGACAATCTGGACGAGATGATGGAGATAGCACGCAAGTTGGCGAAAGACATACCCCATGCCAGAGTTGACCTCTACAATATCGGCGACCACATCTATTTCAGCGAGATAACGTTCTACACCGGCTCCGGCTACATCCCCTTCAACCCAAAGTCGTGTGACGAGCTGATTGGTGCTATGCTTAAACTTCCTGAAAATCAGCAAACTAAAATTGGGGGGGGTAAAATAATCAGACTTATTGACGGAGAGATAACCGTGACAGACGTGCAACCCAGCAACGACATCAAGGATTATAAGTTCTTCTGTTTTGACGGTGAGCCCCGCTACTGTCAGGTCATCCGCGACCGCAATACCAAGGAGACGATTGATTTTTATGATATGGACTGGAATCATATGCCTTTTGTGGGGCTTAACCCCGTTGCAAAGAACGGGGTTGCCCCCGTTGCAAAGCCACCGCATATGGACAAGATGCAGGAGATTTGCCGGAAGTTGAGCGCTGGTAATCCGTTTACTCGCGTGGATTTGTATGTTGTCAACGATAGGGAGTATTTTGGCGAATTGACATTTTACCCCGCCTCTGGCTTTGGCGTCTTTACGCCAGAGGAGTGGGATGGCAAGTTGGGTGAGTTGATTCGGCTAGAGGGCAGGCTTTCGAGTGTATGTATGGGGGGGGGTAAATTCTGGATTATAGACAATGAAATTAAGCGTATTGCGAGCAGTATGCCTCAATTTGCAGAACTCAAGGACTATAAATTCTTCTGTTTTGATGGCAAGGTGAGGTTCTTCAAAATAGACTTCGGCCGCTTTGTGGAGCACCACGCCAACTACTATACGCCTAAGGGCGAGTTGCTGCCTTTTGGCGAAAAAGGGCTAGAGCCAGTGCTAGAGCACAAAGAGGTGATGCCGCACAATTTAGATGAGATGATAGAGATGGCGGAGAGGCTCGCTGCCGGTCTTCCTTTCCTTCGTGTCGACCTCTACAACATACAAGGGGGAATTTATTTCGGTGAACTGACGTTCTATCCCGCCTCCGGCCTTCTCCCTTTCGTGCCTAGCGAGTGGGACGGAAAGATAGGGGAGTTGATAACAAGATAGACACACCCTAAGTTCAAGTAACAAATGCAACGAGTGTTGAAATTGAGATAACGAAAACATATTAAACCTTTAATCTTATGCAACAACTTCCCACCTATAGCGTAGCTATCCGTACGTTAGGCAAAGCTGGCGAAAAATATCTCACCACGCTGCAGACTTGCACCGCGCAGACCCACAAGCCCGAGAAAATAATGGTTTATCTAGTTGACCCTTAAAAAGTATTCAAATATTTAATATTCAATACAATAAATAGTTCAATTTTCCGTTATTTCTACAGAGTTTAGATTGATAACACATAAAACCCACGGAAAGAACATG
>CAVINS010000209.1:0-2237 GCA_963643925.1 Bacteroidaceae bacterium | reverse complement strand
CCTCAATTCTGCTCATAGCTCTTTAATGATTTCGTTGAGTTTGGTAGAAAGGCTGGAGACCTCGGCGTTGAGCGCAGACACCTCGGCGTTGAGCGCCTCGATGTCAATCTTTTCGCGCTTGTCCTCTTTCTCTACATACGACGAGACGGAGAGGTTGCAGCCGGCGGCAAGGATGTCGTCGCAACTCACCAGGCGGCTGAAATACTGCACCTCCTTGCGCTCTACATAGGCGTTCACTATCTGGTCCTGATGCTCGGGAGCCAGCTTGTTCTTATCGCCGTCCTTGTAGCAGAGCTCCGAAGCATCGACGAAAAGCACCCGATTGTCCGTCTTGTTCTTGCGGAGCACGATGATGCTGGTGGATATGTCCACCCCAAAGAAAAGGTTGGCAGGGAGCTGGATGACGGTGTCCACATAATTGCCTCGCACCAGATACTCGCGAATCTTCTGCTCCGCTCCGCCGCGATGGAGCACCCCAGGAAACTCCACTATGGCGCAGGTGCCGGTTTCGCTCAGATGATAGAGCATGTGCATCGTGAAGGCAAGGTCTGCCTTGGACGAAGGAGCGAGCACTCCGGCAGGGCTGTAGCGCACGTCGTTGATGAGGATAGTGCTCTTCTTGCCGTCCCACTCCTTGGAGAAGGGCGGATTGCTGACGATGGCGTCGAACTTCATCCCCAGATGGTGGGGCGTGGTGAGCGTGTCGCCCAGCTGGATGTCGAATTTGGCATAGTTGACGTTGTGGAGGAACATGTTGATGCGGCAGAGGTTGTAGGTGGTAGGGTTGATTTCCTGCCCATAGAACTCGATGTCCTTCGCCCCTTCGCCCGCCAATTTGGCAAACTTCATCAGCAGCGAGCCCGAACCGCAAGCAGGATCGTAGACGCGATGGATGTGGGCATTGCCATGGCTGGCTATGCGTGCCAACACCTCGCTCACCTCTTGCGGCGTGAAGAACTCGCCGCCGCTCTTGCCCGCCTTCGATGCGTACATCTGCATCAGAAACTCGTAGGTGTCGCCCACAGTGTCGATGCTGTTGTCGGAGAAGTGTTTGCTCAGCTGCATGTCGCGCACGGCGGTCAGCACCTTGGTGATGCACTTGTTGCGCAAGTCGACGGAGTTGCCGATGCGCGAGCTGTCGATGATGAAGTCGGAGAAAAGGCCCTTCACCTTGTCCTCGCTGTCAGTGCCCGAGGCGCTTGCCTCTATGGCGCGGAACACGCGCGAGAGGGTCTCGTTGAGGTTCACGTCCTTCTCTGGGGCTGCCGCCACGCGCTGGAACAGTTGGCTGGGCAGTATGAAGAACCCTTTCTCCTGCACCATCATGGAGCGAGCCTCTTCCGCCTCGTCGTCGGACATGTCGGCATAGTCGAACCCTTCGACGCCGGCATCGGCCTGCAGGCGGTTGATGTAGTCCGTCAGATTCTCGCTGATGAAGCGGTAGAATATGGCTCCCAGCACGTAAGCCTTGAATTCCCATCCGTCCACGGCGCCGCGCAGGGTCTCCGCTATGCTCCAGATGGTTTTGTGTAGTTGTTCTCTTTCAGAATTATTTGTTGCCATAGTGTGTTAGTCTTTTACCTTATTATTATTTGCCATTGAGCACCAGTGTGCACCTCTCGCTCTCCAGGACGACGGTCAGCGGGGTGTCGGACAGGTTGCGGCCTGTGAGGGCGAACCGCTCGCCGGCTATCGTCAGAACGTTGCCGCTGAGGGTGTAGGCGTAGGTGCCGCAGTTGGCAGTTTCGTAGGTGGGTGTGACGCTGATGGCCGATGTGCCGAGGCTGTAGCATATCCGCACATTTTGGAAGCGCACGCTGTCGGTCTCGAATCGGCATTGGATGTCGCTGTTCCAGTCGCTGATCATCGTGCCGCCCGATTTGTAGTTCGCACTTGCCAGGGTCCACCCATTGGCGGTGAGCAATTGTGCCCAGCCGGTGGGGTTCTCGGCAATGTTGGTGTAGGCCAGCGTTGCGGCCTTGTCGGCGGCCTCTTCAGTACCGTCTGAGCACGAGGTGAGCGCACCGCCTATACACACGCCAAGGACGACTGCCACCGCAAAAGCAGGTTGTGACAGTCGCCCTTGTACGAGGTTTTTCATCGAGCGCATGATGCCGGAAGGCTCGTCAGAGACCCTCTCGGTGGGGTGAAGGGTAGGGTGGACGGAGGCTATTTCCGTCTGTATGGATTTATTACCCCCCCCCCGTATAGGTATTGAATATCAGGCTGTTAGTTGG
>CAVINS010000208.1:0-2256 GCA_963643925.1 Bacteroidaceae bacterium | reverse complement strand
CGCGACTGCAGGATGCTTATCTTGTAGTTCTTCTCGCGGTTGTACTGGAAGATGCTGAAGCAGATGGCGAAGACCAGGAACGTGCTGCCGATGCTCAGGAAGAGGTTCTGTCCGAAGGAACGGCGGCCCCGGTCTAAGAAGGAGCGGCGATGTCGGCCGTTATGAGTCGAAGGTGTATCCATAGCCTATTCTGGTCTTTATCAGTGCGCCGTAACGTCCTATCTTTTTGCGCAGACGTGTGATGTTCACGTCTACCGTGCGGTCGAGCACGTAGGTGTCGCTCGGCCAACAGCGTTTGAGGAGTTCCTCTCGACTGTACACCTTGCCTGCCCTGCGTACGAGGAAGGATAGGAGTTCGAGTTCTATCTTCGTCAGTGCCACTTCCTGCCCGTCCACGGTGACGATTTTGCGGTCGGTGTCAATGTGCAGACCTTCGTAGTCTACGTTGCCGTCATTCTTTTCTGTTTCGTCAACCTTTGAGGCGTTCTGCTTTGTGCCATCGGTCCTACGCAGTACCGCCTTGACACGCGCCTTTACCTCCTTGAGACTGAGTGGCTTGGCCATATAGTCGTCTGCGCCGATGTTTAGCCCCTTGACGGTGTTGTCCTCGCTGTCGAGGGCCGTGATGAAGATAATGGGGATGTCGGCGGTCAGCGGCGTATCCTTCAGTCGGCGTGCCATCTGGAAGCCAGACATCTCGCCCATCATGACGTCAAGCAGTATCAGTCCGTACTCGGGGGCGCCGGCCATGGAGTCGAGCACGTAGCGTCCGTTGTTGTCCTGACGGAAGTGCATCATTTCAAGCGCTTCCTCGGCGGAGTAAGCGGTGTCTACTTCATAACCCTCTGTCTCGAGGTTGTACTGCAGTATCTCGCAGATGTCCTGCTCGTCGTCTACAACTAAAATCTTCATCGTTTTGCGTTACTACTTATGTCCAATTAAAAATCTGTGGCAAAGGTACTGCAAAAAAAATCAAATATCCCCTACCCTGCTGTTACAAAAATGTTACAAACGTATTACGCAACTCTAAGACTTACGTTGCTAACTCTAAGACTTATCAGTGGTGTTTCAAAAGAAAAGACTAACCGTATTGTAACGAAATATGCATTTCGGATATTTGACGTATAGGTCAGAAAAGTAAACAATCCACAAGATTGATTGCAAAAATTGGGGGAAGTGAATAAAAAGATGTAACTTTGCGACAGAATTGCTTCACTCTTAACTCAAATATGGCACTGAAACTATACCCCGTAGGAATACAGACGTTCAGCGAGATTATAGAACGTAATCTGCTCTACATCGACAAGACGGAATACGTTTACCGCATGACACACCAGGGAGGAAAACATTTCTTCCTCAGCCGCCCGCGCCGTTTCGGCAAGTCGTTGCTCGTCTCCACATTGGCAAACTACTTTGAAGGGAAGAAAGAGCTCGAGAAGGACTCGCTATGGAGAAGCTCGAGAAGGAGTGGACGGAATACCCCGTGCTCCACTTCAGCATGGCGGGCGGCAAGCATATGGAGAAGGATCAGTTGGAGCGATATCTTGACTATATACTAAAAAAGGAGGAGGAGAAATTTGGTGTATCCATCACACAGGCAGATCCCAATACCCGCCTTATGGAACTCATCCATTACGCCCACAACAAGACAGGCAAACAAGTAGTAATTCTCATCGACGAGTATGACGCCCCACTGCTCGACGTAGTGCACGACGAAGGAAACCTGCCAGTGCTACGCAACATCATGCGAAATTTCTACAGTCCGCTGAAGGACTGCGAGGGCATGCTCCGCTTCGTCTTCCTCACCGGCATCACAAAGTTCTCGCAGCTGAGCATCTTCAGCGAACTGAACAACATCATGAATATCTCGATGGATAAGGAGTATGCCGGCATCTGCGGCATTACCAAAGACGAACTGCTTACTGCCATGTCGGAAGACATCGACATGCTGGCAAAGGAGCAGGAGCTCACCCGTGAGGAAACCATCGAAAAACTGAAGGAACACTACGACGGCTACCACTTCGCAGCGCAATCACCCGATATCTTCAACCCATTCTCCCTGCTAACCTGTTTCACGAAGAAGGAATTCGGTTCATACTGGTTCGGGTCGGGAACACCTACTTACCTGATTAATATGCTCAGGAAGTTTGATATACTGCCTGCCAATATAGCTCCGATGGAGGTAGAGGCTTCAGATTTTGACGCGCCGACTGAGTACATGACGACCATCACACCGCTGCTCTACCAAAGCGGATA
>CAVINS010000207.1:0-2388 GCA_963643925.1 Bacteroidaceae bacterium | reverse complement strand
ATTCGTTAATTCGTAAAATTACTTCCCGTTGGTCAGTGGGCCTACGGCAAATCTCGTTGTTACCGCGCCTGAGCCGTAGTCGCACATAATCGTGTCTCACTTTTTATTTGCCACTTATTTTCGCCGCCAACCTCTCAAAGTCAGAATTGCTCCAGTTGCCCTCTATGCTCGCAGCTACCCAGAGCAGGTGCTCCAGCTCCTTCGCGATTGGCAGCATATCGCGCTTAACGAAGGCTTCGTCTCTCTCAATCTGGCAGCTCATCTCTTCAATGGTCTCGCCCTTTGTTAGCGAGGTGGTGTGCGTGAGCTTCGTGCGCAGAGAGTTTGCGTGGCGGAGTGCGCCCTCCATCTGCTCGTTGGCTGAGTGCAGCGCTTCACGTATGTTGTCAGAGGTGAGGTCTGCGAAGCCGTCAACGGTGCGAGAGATGCCGGGGTTCGCGTCCGTTAGAAAGTCATACGTGCGAGAACTTGCCGCATAGCTGGTGAGGCAGATTGGTTCTGTTTGTTCGTTCCTCGGAACGAGGTAAATGTCAAGGTACTTGCTCATTGTTTTTCTCCTTTTATGTTTTTTATTTCTTGCTTCCCCTTGTCAGTGAGGGTAAAGGTTGCGTTAGGGTTTGTAATTGAGTCTACCCTGTTAATAAAGTCAATTAGAGGGTTTGCCTTGCCTTCTGGAATTAAGACACTCTCGTCGGTGTCCTCGCATTCAGCGAATATTCCACCGGGCAGAAGGTGCAGTGTAATTATTGCGTATTCTCCTGTCATAGTTCTATGGGCGTTCGTCGGCGTTCGTTCCGCCGCTTTGTTTCTTCTTCTTAGTCTCCACGAATGCCACCACGTTGCTCTCTATGAACATCCGTTTTGTGGCGAATTTTCTTCGGCCGTTCCTGAACTCCAAGTGCGGAGCGATGGCCTTCTTAGGCTGAATGACCAGCTTGTCGAACAGGGGGAGAGTGCCGACGCTCACGTAGTGCGTCACTAACGCGCTCCCTGTATCTTCGTGCGTGGTCATTACCCATTGAATCTTGTTGTAATGTTCTTCTGTCATTGGTTCGAGTGTTAAGTTATCAGTGTTATTAACGTGCCGTTCTTGTGCACCACGTGTCTCTCCTTTATTCCGCCGGAGAGGTCATTCTGCCAACGCACCTTGTCGTGCCTTGTTGAGGGCTCTACGTAATGGTTGAACCTGTTAGCTCTTGCCTCAGCCTTGTGTGCTTCAAGCTCCTTTATCTTCTCTTCCGAGAAAAGGGCAGCTTTCGTTTCTTCGCTTCATAGACGGCTTCCATGTAAGCCATTCCGTGCCGCTTGGCAAAGTCTGCTATCGTGCTGCCCGTCCAAGACTGGATGTATTCACGTCTCGGTCGCGTGTCGAATTGCTTGTACTGCGATTTCTCCATTATTGCATTATCATTAGTTGCCATTCTCCGTATGTGACGTAGCGAAACTCTCCGTGAGGCAGGTGCATCAGCATTCGCCCTGTGCCGTTAATGAAGTTCTGGAAGAGTGCCTCCTTGACCAGCTCGTCCATTGTTCTCTTAGCTTTCTTAGCCATTGTCTTCGTCTTTTATTCCTGCGCATATCCCTGCGCCAATTAATACTCCCCATAGGGCAAGAACAAACCACCCGAAGGCTCCAACAAAGAGGAATGCCGCCGTTGTGCTTAGGATGATTGCCAACAGTGCCACAATGAGCATGAAGATAGTCTCTGCGTCGGTCGGTAATCTCTTCATCATCGGCGATACCCTCCTACCAGTAGACCAAGAGTGAAAAGGATGATGCCCACCAACAGAATGCCGAGGGGAACGTAGAGAATAAAGGCCATATAGAGCAGCGCCCCAAGGCCGAGAACTAGTCCGAGCAGGATGAACACCATACCTGCGATGTCATGTAGTTTTGTCATTGCTTTTTAGTTGTTGGTTAATGATGGCTCGCGGTGAGGGAGTCGAACCCTCTTTTGGCCTTCGTCGCCCTGTTAAGGCTAACCGCGAGAATAAACTAAACAATAGACAATTATAATGAGTTGAAGAACTTGTCTTAAAAGCCGCCTATCTTCACAGACTGGCGGTGAATTCTAATCTAAACCTTAATCTCTTGAGTATCTCACCTTCTCAGGCGGAACATCCCATAATGAAGAAAACAAAAAAATTTTAAAAACCATTATAACACTTCTGTGGTGGGAGCAGCGGGAATCGAACCCGGTGTGTAAACATTTTTCCAACTCAGTAAACATATGATTCATTTTGTCCCTGCCGACCACGGCAAGGGAATGCCCTGCTCCCGTTTGCGCCTCGCTATCCTCCCGGACTGCTGAGCGCTGTCGTTGAATAACAAAATTATAACACCATGAGTAGCATCGTGGAGACGTGGGGAATCGAACCCCAAGTGAAT
>CAVINS010000206.1:0-2418 GCA_963643925.1 Bacteroidaceae bacterium | reverse complement strand
ACATGACTCAGTACGAGATCATCGCTCTGATCATTTCGGTAGCCTCTCTTGTTGTAGACGTGTTCCATTTGGTTCACGACCTCATGAACAAGAAATAACAGTTTAAACTGTTGAAGCCGCCATCCAGTGCTACTGGCTAGCGGCTTCCACAACCCATACAGAGGGGAGAAGCCCTACCAAAAGCGTCATCCCTTCCTGTCGTTATTATAACACAGGCGGCGTTGCGTGTCAACGCCGTTTTTCCCTGATTCCATGGAACCAACATTCCAGGGATACGCAGGACACATAAAATCGCTGATGCAGATATTCCAGGGCTGAACGCATATTCGACTAAACCGGAAGAGTGAAGAAAAGTGACCGATACCATCCGAAATCAAATTCTTGCCGTCTGCGCTACGGGGCAGACGAACATGTTCGCCGTCAAGTCCGTACAGCGGCTTGCCTATGAGATGGACTACTTTGAGCTTGTGAACTTCATCGATGAACACAGAGACGAGTACACTCGCTTCATAGCGAACGGAGATACTACGAAGGCTATAAGCCCACAATAATAAAAATCCCATTGAAAAGAGAAGATGTAAATCCGCTACATAGCGTCCGCCATTCGGGAGGGCGCTATTATTATACCCTGACGGAGGTGATACCCTTTGATTTGCGTTTATTCCTATGACTGCACGGACTTCTCCAACAACGGTCTGGGCGCCGTTCTGCCGCAGTCGTGTACGGTCACCGAAACGCTCAACGGCGAGTGGGAAGTGACGCTGGTGCACCCCATCGACGCGGACGGCAAGTGGAAGCGTCTCGTTGAGGGCTACATACTGCGTATCCCGGTTCCTACCGCCAGCACGCCGCGAACCAAGATGGTTCAGGTGAAGTATGTGTACAAGCTCACTTCCAAAGCGACACTGTACAACGGTACAGGCAAAAAAAAGAAGAGCCTCGGCACATACAAGAAGAACGTCGAGGTGTACGTCATCGCCCAGACCAACGAAACGTGGTACGAGGTCGCCTGCACGGACGGCAAGAAGGGCTTCATGGAAGCCAAAAAGCTCGAGTTTGTGCGTTCGGACAGCACCACATCTTCCGGGGTCGTTGCATCACAGCAGTTGCGCGACCAGCCTTTCCGCATATACCGCATTGTGCCGGAGCTGACCAAAATAACGGTCTACGCCCGGCACATTTTTTATGACCTGCTCGACAACATGATACAGAGCTACACCGGCACGAACCTTGCCGGCAGTACGGTCGTTCATGGCATCAGCGACGCCTGTCTGTCCGAACACGAGTTCACGTTCTATTCCGATGTCACAGACCTCATGGACGAGTTCGAGTTTACGAACACGAACCCGGTTGAGGCCCTCATGAGCGACGAAGGCGTTGTCGGCCTGACAGGCTGCGAACTCGCCCGCGACTGGTTCGACGTGTACGTCGTCAACCGTGTGGGCAATGATACGAACGTCGAAATCCGTGAAGGAAAGAATCTGACCGGCATCACCTACGATATTGACCTGACAAACGTTGCGACACGCATCATGCCGGTCGGCGAGGACGTGGACGGGGAACCACTGTACCTCCCCGAAGTGTATGTTGACAGTCCCAACATAGCAAGCTATCAGGCCCCGAAATGGTACTGCCTTGAATGCTCGGACGCCAAGGAATCCAAAGACGGTGACGACAAGAAAACCAAGGAACAGTGCTATACCGAGATGCGCGAGGCAGCGCAGAAGGAGTTCGACAACGGCTGCGACCAGCCGGACGTCACCCTGAAGGTCAACTTCATCAACTGTGCGGACACGGAAGAGTACAAGGACTACAAGCTGCTCAAGAACATCTTTCTGGGCGACGCGGTGACCGTCAAGGTCAAGACGCTGGGCATTGCGGTCTCCATGCGCATGACCGAGTACACCTACGACTGCCTGACCCGGCAGTATACGGAGATGACGCTCGGCAATTCGCAGGAGGCGCTGGAGGGAAACACCATTTCCTCCAAGCAGATACCCGGCAGCAGCATTACCTCCGCAAAGCTGGCCTCGAATTCAGTCGGCACTGCCAATCTGAAGGCTGCGTCCGTAACGTCCAAAAAGATTGAAGCCGAGGCCATCACGACCGAACTGCTGGCCGCCGGAACCGTCACGGCGGACAAGCTGGCCGCAAGTTCCGTAACGACAAACAAGATTGACGCCGGGGCCGTAACCGCAGAGCAGATTGCTGCAAACACGATAACCGCCAAGCAGATAGAGGCCGGGACGATCACCGGCAACGAGATAGCGTCCAAGAGCATAACGGCGGTGAATATTGCCGGCAAGACCATCACCGCTGACCAGCTCATGGCCGAGCTTATCACTGCCGACTGCGGGCTTATCGCCACCGGCGCTATCCAAACCGCACAGATTGCGGACGGCTGTATCACCGACGCCA
>CAVINS010000205.1:0-2422 GCA_963643925.1 Bacteroidaceae bacterium | reverse complement strand
GGTTGTAGGCATCCAGTGCGTCGAGCACGTAGATGGGGTTATGGCTTTCCTTGTGAGTAGCTGAATAGTTGAGCGTGAAGAGTGGATTGAAGCGTGCCAATGCGGTCTGCGTGGCTGCACCGCCCATCTTCTGTGGTTCGTCGAGAATGATTATAGGGTTGTTGGCAGCAATAACGTCAATGGGTCGGCGACTGCCAAACTCATCGCGCTTGTCGTAGATGATGCGTGCCGCCTTGTTGTTGGCACCTTCCTTCAATGATGCATTGAATGCCTGTGTGTTGATAATCATCACGTTGATGTCAGCACTCTGCGAGAAGGTATCTATCTGGTTGAGGTTGTCGCTGTTGTAGATGAAATAACGGGCCTTCTTGCCGTAGGTCTCCATGAAGTGTTCCTGTGTTATGTCGAAACTCTTCTTCACCCCTTCCCTTATGGCGATGCTTGGCACTACGACGATGAACTTGGTCCATCCGTAGCGTTTGTTGAGTTCAAACATCGTCTTGATATAGACGTATGTCTTTCCCGTGCCCGTCTCCATCTCTATGTCGAGCTGGCAGGCACCGAGTTTCTTCACCACCTCACTGGAGAGATGGATGTTATTGTCGGTCTGGATGTGGTGGATGTTGTCGAGCAGGTCTTGTTCGGTCAGGACAATGGCTCCATTCTTATAACCGGTATCGTCTTCATCATCGAACATGCCTTTCTGTACGACACGTTTCCCATTTACCTCCACATACACCTTACCTTTGTCCACTTTATATTCCAGCAGACCGAGGTTCGGTTGACCATTGAATACGCCGACGGTGCTTTCCACTGCATCCGTCTGGTATTGTTGTATCTTGAATTTCAGTTTCACTTTGTATAATTTTTGAATTAGGAATGAGGAATTAGGAATTGCTTGATTTGAGATTTTCTGCTGTTGACTTTGTGATGCTACTCAGAAGTTTACGGAGTTCAATGCAGTCATTGCATATAGACTGGAATTCTTTTTCTTCCAAATAACCAGTCTCAACCATCAATTCCAACCGATATTGCGTTTCCACACACTCCTTGAACGAGATATGCATCCTAGAGAGAAAATCTTTTTTGCTTACAGCGCACAAAGCCTCCGTCACATTTGCGCCAATGCTAGTGTCGCTCCTCAACAGCTGTTTTGAAAGAACATACTCCTGCTTCTCCTTGCAAACATACTGATATAGTCGTATTATGCGCACAGCAAAAGCCTTCGACTTATTCTCTATCACATTATCTTTCATAACTCCTAATTCCTAATTAAATAATTCGACAAACGCAGTTTGGTGCATAGGTTTTGAAGATTTGCTCGAAGTTGGTGGCTGTCGAGTCGGTCTTCATACTTGTATCGCGCAGCACGGCGTACATCGGCTGCATCTTGGCTATGGCGGTCACTACATCGTCGGTCACGTCTTGGTCGAAGCAAGCCACGAGGTAGTTGTCGGCTACACTATATATTGTCTTGCCGGCAACAGTGCTCTCTTCTATCTTGCTGTCAAGGGTTGCACCGAGTTCGAGCATCACCTGGAAGAGCAAGTCTTCGCTAGTGCGGTCTGGCTTCACGTTGTCCACCATGTTGAACAGGTTGCGCTGGTCTGTGTCCATCGGAGAATAGTAGATGTCCTCCATATTGGTACTATCGAGTTTCAGTACACGGAAGCCTGTGTCAATTTTTGAATTAGGAGTTAGGAATGAGGAATTGTCGTTGGCAAAAAGTCCTAATTCCTCTTTCCTCTTTCCTAATTCTTCCTTGATCTTCTTGCCTGCACGACGGATGCGCTCTTTGCCTATTTCGCAGATGTTTTTATATCCTGCCTTGTATGCTTCGCTCTTCTCGTCTGTCAACTCGGGGAGTTGCACCATGATGAACTTGCGATTGCCGCCGTCTTCTGCATTGAGTTGCATGACGGCGTGGGCGGTGGTGGCGGAGCCGGAGAAGAAATCGAGGATGAGGGGGGCTTTTTCATTTAGTATGCTGGCGAAGTACTTTATAATTTTTACAGGCTTGGGAAAAGAAAACACTTTGCCTTCAAACAAAGATGTAATCTCTTTTGTTCCATCCTGAGACATTCCTATGGCATCGTCTAATTTCGTTGTCACAGCAATCCGTCCAAATGAATCACCAGCTTTCTTCATATCGTCTTCTTTCCAATATCTCAAGACGGGACGCGATATATTAAGGAATTCATAGTCTCCAGGAAAAACTATCCTATTTTCATTGTAATAAGTTTTAAAAGTATCTTCTGTTATACACCAAGTTCTGTTAGGATTAGCAGGATATTCTGCTCCATTTTTAGGGTTGACGATTGTAAAGAAACTATTTGGTCGCTCACTGGCGGAAGTCTGTTTAGTTAAATCATGTACTCGCCAAGGTCTATTAGGAAAGTCTTCCGTTGTATAATAATTCCTT
>CAVINS010000204.1:0-2434 GCA_963643925.1 Bacteroidaceae bacterium | reverse complement strand
GGGCGTTTAGCTCAGCTGGTTCAGAGCATCTGCCTTACAAGCAGAGGGTCGGCGGTTCGAATCCGTCAACGCCCACAAGAGTTCCTTTTTTGATTCGGTGAGAATTGGAAAAGGAACTTTCTTTTTTTTAAGCCAAATAAGGCTTTTTATGAAACTTTTCCCCGCAAAGGGCGGATTACTTGAATGAAATGATTTATTTTTGCACACTCTAAATTGAAACGATGATTATGGGGCTTGACATACTTACAGCCATTTCGCCGATTGACGGCAGATATAGAGGGAAAACAGAGGCTCTGGCCAACTACTTCTCCGAGTTCGCACTCATACGCTTCCGCGTGCAAGTGGAAATAGAATACTTCATCACCCTGTGCGAGCTGCCGCTGCCGCAGCTCAAGGAGTTCGACGGCGCACTGTTCGACCGCCTGCGCGACATCTACCGCAACTTCTCCGAGGACGACGCGGCCCGCGTGAAGGAAATCGAGAGCGTGACAAACCACGACGTGAAGGCCGTGGAATACTTCATCAAGGAACAGTTCGACCGGATTGGCGGACTCGACGCCTTCAAGGAGTTCATCCACTTCGGACTCACCTCACAGGACATCAACAATACATCCATTCCCCTCTCCGTGAAGAAAGCCCTCCACGAGGTCTACTTCCCACAGATGGAAGAGCTGGTGGACCAGCTGCGCACCTACGCCGGGGAGTGGAAAGACATACCCATGCTGGCCAAGACGCACGGACAGCCCGCCTCGCCCACACGACTGGGCAAGGAGATAATGGTGTTCGTCTACCGCCTGGAACGGCAGCTCGCCGTGCTCCGCGCCTGCCCCGTGACCGCCAAGTTCGGCGGAGCCACCGGCAACTTCAACGCCCACCACGTGGCCTACCCGCAGATTGACTGGAAAGACTTCGGCAACCGCTTCGTGGCCGAGAAACTGGGACTGGAGCGCGAAGAGTACACCACACAAATCTCCAACTACGACAATCTGGGAGCCATCTTCGACGCCATGCGACGCGTGAACACCATCATGATAGACATGAACCGCGACTTCTGGCAGTACATCTCCATGGAATACTTCAAGCAGAAGATAAAAGCCGGCGAGGTGGGCTCCAGCGCAATGCCCCACAAGGTGAACCCCATCGACTTCGAGAACGCCGAGGGAAACCTCGGGGTGGCAAACGCCCTGCTGGAACACCTGGCCATGAAGCTCCCCGTGTCGCGCCTGCAGCGCGACCTCACGGACTCCACCGTGCTGCGCAACGTGGGCGTCCCCTTCGGACACATCATCATCGCCGTCAAGAGCTCGCTGAAAGGACTGCGCAAGCTGCTCCTCAACGAGGCGGCCATCAACCGCGACCTCGACAACTGCTGGAGCGTGGTGGCAGAGGCCGTTCAGACCATACTCCGACGCGAGGCCTACCCGCATCCCTACGAGGCGCTGAAGGCACTCACACGCACCAACCAGGCCATCACCGAGAGCTCCATCAAGGAGTTCATCGAACAGCTGAACGTGAGCGAGGCGGTGAAACAGGAACTGCGGAACATCACCCCGCACAACTACACCGGAATGTAAAACTTGATACATTATAATACATATAGTATAAAAGTAATGCCCGAGAGGGTAAATGTTTAATTTTTAAAGGTAACACAACTATGATTACAGACCATGAGAATTGGCAGGAAAATGCTGATGAGAATCAGAACGCAAATTCCGAGAACGAAAACGCAAAAGAGAGCCGGTATGCTCATGTAGGCAGCTTCGACGGCAACGCGAGTGACGAACAACGCCCTCACCGCCCCACTTTCACACGGGCAGCAGGTGGCTCACGGGGCGACAGACCCCAGCGTCCGCGCTTCAGCCGTCCCGCACCCGCCAACAGCGAACGCGTGACCTTCGGCAACCGCGACGAACGCCCCTCGTACGGCAGCAGCCGCGAGTATGGCGAGCGCCAGGACCGCAGAAACTCCTATGGATCGTACAACCGCGAAGAGGGTGGCGAACGCCGGCCCTACCGCCCGGCGTACAACCGCGAGGAGGGCGACAGCTACAACAGCTACGGCAGCAACGGCTACAACAATAATAGAGGCGGCTACAACCGCAACAATGGAGGTGGCTACGGCAACAATAGAGGCGGCGGCTACGGCAACCGTGGAGGCTACGGCAACCGCGGCTACAACAATGGCGGCGGCTACAACCGCGGCTACAACGGTGGTTACAATGGTGGCTACAATGGTGGCTACAACGGTGGCTACAACGGCGGTTACAACGGCGGTGGCTACGAGGGCAACGCCGGCAACAATGCCGAAAACACCGATTACAACAATAGTGAAAACGACTTTAACAACAGCGCCAACGCAACCGGCAACACCACAGCTGCAGCCGGCAACACCACTGCGGCAACCGGCAACACCACTGCGGCAACCGGCAACACC
>CAVINS010000203.1:0-2454 GCA_963643925.1 Bacteroidaceae bacterium | reverse complement strand
CAATACGGAAATGACACAAATGTCTTCACGATTTGTCCAGAAAAACAACTACTTTGAATGCTACAATATCAATCTAAGCTACGAGGTAGCTTCTGCCTGGTTAAAGAATAATTTGGCTATATCACGGTTGACAATCACATCTGACATTGGAGAACCTTTCCGCTTCTCTACAGTAAAGCAAGAACGTGGTATTTACTATCCTTATTCTCATAAGTTGTCATTCTCTTTGAGTGCTACATTTTAATAATCAAACGCAAGAAAAGTTATGAAACAGATATTTAAGATATTCGTAATAGGCTTGGCTGTAATGATGTCAGGCTGTCATGAATGGTTGGATGTGAAGCCTCAGACAGAGTCGAAAGAAGAAGACTTATTCTCAAAAGAACAAGGATTTGAAGATGCTTTGATTGGTGCGTACATAGAGGCGAAACAGGATGTCCTTTACGGACAGAATCTGACCTACACGACGTTGGAATACTTGGTACATCACTGGAACTACTCCATTGGCTCTTACGGGGAATACCTAACCACATACACCTACTCAAATGCTAGCGTGAAAAACACTTTTAGTGGCATGTATCAACAATGGTATAAGGTAATTCTTTCGTGTAACAACATTTTGAGTAACATTGATGACCAAAAAAGTGTGTTCACAAAAAAATATTATGAGTTGGTGAAGGGAGAAGCTTTGGCGATGAGGGCGTTTATGCATTTTGATGTCTTGAGGCTATTTGGCCCAGCTCCGGCTGCGGTAGAAGCCAACGAACGTATACTTCCTTATGTCACCAAGGTCTCTACAGAACCTAATGCCCATATCACTTACCAAGAGTATATCAAACTGTTGGAACAAGATATGCTTGAGGCCGAGAAACTCCTGAAAGAAGGAGACCCTATTGTGGAACAAAATGCCAATGTTTATGACTTGGCATCAGATGATTTTGTACAAAGCCGCCAGTTGCGTATCAACTATTATGCATTGAAAGGCCTTATGGCACGGTTCTATCTATGGACAGGCAATAATGATTCTGCTTTTGCTTGCGCAAAGGAGGTCATTGATGCTAAGAATGATATGGGCGAGAAGATTTATACTTTGGCGGATAAATCCGTGTTCTTGAGTGACAGTAAATCTCTTCCGAAAGAGTTGATATTTGGTGTTAGCATCAAGGAAATGGAAAATGCAATTGATGAGTATTTTGTTGAGGCAAGGTCAGGAGCCAAACTTACCAAGACCAAAGAAATGGTATTGGTGGGCTTGTACGAGAACAATTCGGCAGATGCGCGTATAAATCTGTGGAAAGACTATACGAGTGAGACGGGAGGGATCTTCTCGTATCTATTTACGAAATATACCGAGGAAGATTTGTCAACATTACCAGTCATGCGAATTTCAGAGATGTACCTCATTGCCGCCGAATCAGCTTCTACAATAGAAACTGGTCTTTCGTTCTTTAAGGAATTCCGCGCGTCAAGGGACTTGACCACCTCAACTTATATGTCAAAGGAGCAGTTGCAGTCAGATATCCTTAAAGAGTATGAAAAGGAGTTCTATGGCGAAGGGCAGACATTTTATGCATATAAACGCATAAACTCTCCGTCGATGCTGTGGTCGACTGTTGTCATTACTCCTTCTGTTTATCAGATACCTCTCCCTCAAGATGAAATCAGTTATATACAATAAATTAGAAAATCATGAGAAAGACATTATATATATTGTTAACTGGGCTGTTGGTTGCATGTAGCCACGACCAGATTATGTTGTTCGATGTGGATGGCGAGAACAGTGCTGCCCTTCGCTTTACCAATGCCAATATGGGAACGGATGTGGGTGGCAATGCGTTGGTCGATGAAAATGACACGGTGCAGACGGTTTCATTTGTCGTTAGAAAAGAATCGTATGTCGTAGACACAGTGAACTTGATTGTAACGACCTCTGGTCCAGTACTGAATAAGGACCGCTCTTTTGTGTTGGAGCAAGTGGTTGAGTATCCCCAACTGACCTACTTGTATGACGAACACAACAATGTAGTGGATTCTGTCATCGATGCAGTATCCGGTGTGCATTTTTCTCCGATCAATGATTCCTACACGACCCAATTTCTCAATATTCCAGCAGGCAAGACGCAGAGCGTTGTTCCTATCCTGTTGTTGCGTTCTAAGGATTTACAAGAGAGACCCTATCGATTGAAGGTGAAATTAATTCCGAACGAGAACTTTGCGGTAGATTTCGATGCTCCGTCTAAAGTTCGTATCATAAATTTCTCTGATATTCCTACCAAACCGCTATACTGGGATAGAGATGCGCAATGGTTCTTCGGAAAATACAGCGCAACAAAGCTACGTTTCATGATTGACCACAGCGATATCAATCTGTCTGGGAGTAATTTGTTGAACTATGGAGCAGCAGATTTTATGTACTACAAAAAACGTTTGCAAAAAGCGTTGATGGAGTATAAT
>CAVINS010000202.1:0-2455 GCA_963643925.1 Bacteroidaceae bacterium | reverse complement strand
ACCGCTCTCGTTCCTCGACCACCACATACGCTGCGGCAACTCGGTGGTGGGTGTCTCCGACCTGCAGATGCTTATCGACGGCGTGCCCGACAAAGCGTTTGCCTGTGAGAGCAATGCCGACATGCGCGAACTGAAGAAGCTCAACCAGTATGCCATAGATGCCGTCAACGGCAAGGGTGACCCTGGACTGGGTCTCGAAGACCCCTTCGGCGTGGAGGGCATCGATGCAGCACAGATAAGCCTGGCCGACAAGGTGCGCTTCATCAACCATCTGCCGGAGAACACACTGGAGGAGGAGCAGGTGAAGCAGATGCAGTGGCAGGAACTGATGCAGTCGGCACGCGTGGACTGTCTGCGCCGTGCCTGCGATGTATATACCTATGCGTTCTATCATAAGTTCCGCCACGGCGAACTGTTTACTACGCCTGAGGACGGTGTCTCCGAGCATCTCAATCCTGAGGCCGAGGTGCCTTACACCAAGACCGTGGTGCGCGCCCTGCAGGAGATTAAGGCGATGGAGTGCATAGAGAAGGGCCAGCCGCTGCCTACCTACTACCGCCAGCTCTCGTCCGACTTCAAGACGCATGTGCTCTGCGCCGCCATGGAGCAACGTTACTTCCACTGGTGTGTGGAGTTCCCCGAGGTGTTTGCCGCCAACAAGGGATTCGACGTAATGTGCGGCAATCCACCGTGGGACAAAATTAAGGTGGAGGACAAGAAATGGTTTGAGAGCCACAACCGCGCCGACATCGTGAATGCCGGTACGGCGGCGCAACGCAAGAAGGCGATTGCCGCCTTGTCCGAGACCGACCCTATATTATATAAGGAGTACACCGAGGCACTGGCCAATGCCGAGAGCCAGAGCCGCTTTGTGCGTTTCTCCCACCGCTTCGACCTCACCGCCACGGGTGACATCGACCTCTACCCGATGTTTGCCGAACTGTGCCTCTCGTTCTCCAAGGAGGCGTGGGGACTGGTGTTGCCTACAGGCATCGCCGTCAACGACAGCAATAAATATTTCTTCTCCAAACTCATCGACGAGAACCGCCTCATCTCGCTCTACGATTTTGAGAACCGGGAGGCGTTGTTCGATATTCACCGTATGTTCAAGTTCTGCCTCCTCACCGCTGGCAAACCACAGACGGAGCCGCGCACCGTGAGCGGTGGCTTCTACCTGACGCGCCTCGACCATCTGCTCGACCCACGCCGTATCTATACGCTGCGCACCGACGACTTTGCACGTCTGAACCCCAACACCAAAACGTGCCCCGTGTTCCGCACCAGCCGCGATGCCGCACTCACGGCAAAGATCTACCGCCACAGCACCATCCTGCTCAACGAACTGACGGAAGAGAACCCGTGGAATGTGAAGTTTGCACGTATGCTCGATATGTCGAACGACTCCCACCTCTTCCGCACCTACGCACAACTGACGGAACAGGGTGCCACGCTCAGCGGCAACCGCTTCACCACCGCCGACGGCACTCTCTATGTGCCGCTCTACGAGGGCAAGATGATCTGGCACTACAACCACCACTACGGCACATGGCCCACCGAGGGTGAACGCCCAAACAGCATTAATATGCCGCCACTCGATGAACTGGAAGACCCCGACAGCCATATCACGCCGTGGTACTGGGTGCCGATATCAGCCGTCAACGAAAGACTCGTGAAACGAGATAAAGATGGGAATGTAGTGTGGAAATGGAAGCATAAGTGGATGCTGTGCTTTAGGGATATTTCCAATTCAACAAATGAACGTACTATGATTACAACAATAGTTCCTTCACAAGGTTTCAACAACAAAATACCTATTCTATTTGGTGAAGCTGGAACTATGAAAGAAACTATCTTGTGCGGAATGCTTTCGTCTATACCTTTTGACTACGCAACTCGTCAAAAGGTAGGAGGAACATCTATGAATTTCTTCTATGTCAAGCAACTCCCCGTCCTCACCCCCTCTCAAATCCCCACCGCCACACAGTGGCAAATCGTGAAGCGCGTAGCCGAGCTGTGCTATTTCAACCACGACATGGACGGATGGGCCAGTGAACTGTGGGACGAGATGAGCGAGGAGCAGCGCGCCGAACTGCCGCAGATAGGCAGACAGGAGCCGTGGACATACGACCCCGACCGCCGCGCCACCCTGCAGGCCGAGCTCGACGCCATCTTCGCCCACCTCTACGGCCTCACCACCGAAGACCTCCGCTACATCCTCGACCCCGAAGACGTATGCGGACAGGGCTGCATCAACGAGACCTTCCGCGTGCTCCGCGACAACGAGCAGCGCCAGCTGGGCGAATACCGCACCAAGCGCCTCGTCCTCGAAGCCTGGCACCGCTTCGGTTACGACAATTAAAGAATGCAAGAGAAGCTTCCGAATCATTCAAAGAAATAACAACATGGCTAACGAACTGTTTACCCCAATAAATAGAAAGGTTGGCGACCTGCTCAC
>CAVINS010000201.1:0-2465 GCA_963643925.1 Bacteroidaceae bacterium | reverse complement strand
CGCATATATAAGTCAGCCGCTCTACGGATTACCTACAGCCAAGACCGACGAGTTTCTTGCCAACGGACTGGGCGCACAGTATCTTACAAACCTCGACAAGCTTATTGTTGTGAGCATGGGTACGGGCACCTCGTTTGTGAAGGTTGACGGAGGGAAGATAGAACACATTGGCGGCATCGGGATTGGTGGAGGCACCATACAAGGCCTCTCGCGCCTGCTATTGAAGACGCGCGACATCAATACCATTGTATCCCTCGCTTTGAAGGGCGACATAACGAACATCAATCTTCAAATCAAAGACATCTGCAACATAGCTTTGCCAGGCTTACCGCTCGAAGCCACTGCCTCTACCTTTGGTAAGGCTGAAGCCAATGCCTCGGAGGAAGACATTGCCGCAGGCATTATATATATGGTACTTCAGTGCATCGGTCAGTCGGTAATCCTCGCGGCATTGAACAGCGACATACACGACTACGTGCTGATTGGCAATCTCACCAAGTTGCCGCAGTGCGAGAGCATATTCCATCGCCTTGAAGAGATGTATGGCGGCCGCTTCCTCAAACCCCAATACGCAGAATACCGCACAGCCATAGGTGCCGCCCTGGCATACATAAACAAAAGAGACTGCATCTCGGTGGATTGAGTCACATTGTTGGTCAACGCCCCAAATGATGCCAGCAACACGCCGTTCTAATAGTCTCTCTAAGACGGCAGAACAAAACAAGAGCAGTCGTTTAGGCTGCTCTTGTTTTATGTTCCTGATTGTGCAAAGACACGTGGCTTTTATGAATCATGGACTAAACGCACACTACACCCATAGTAGCGGAAGATATCATCAAATATAAAGCGGAGCTTACTAAAACGAAAATATTTTGCATAAGTTGCAACATCTGTATCGTATGTAGTGCTTGCCCAATAGCAACCATACCACTCATTCATGAAAAACGTTGAGCCCTCGCGCAAACCTGCAGCAGGTAAAAAGACAGCACCGGCTGCTTCCATTTTCGACCATTGCTCGAGGGTATATTTATTGGACGCATAATCCTTTGTATCCGCAGTGAAAGAGACGCCACTTGGTTGTTGCCATGAATCAGGAAGAAAGACTACTCCATATATACCCTCAACAGTAGCAGAACCACGACGAGATGCAGCATTATTACGGTAATCATATAAATGCTGCCATTCATCTATAGTCAAAGTACGCCATGTGTTGGCAGCGTAGTCATCTATCTTATTAATACCCCAGTCAGTGAAGGAATAATCACTGTTCGTTGTGCTCGTGTTAGTCGGATTATTTGCTGTACCCCATCCAAACAGGTCTATCCAACCAGCATAAGTAACGGCTGTTATATTATTGTTGCCCTCTCCAATATAATCATATTGGTTTTCTGCGAAACGCCATGTCTTGGTGCGTGCTTGATATTGTAAGTTGCCCGGTGCAAACTTCACTCTCTTTCCACCGCCAACGGAGAAATCCTCCGTTAGAACCCATCGTGCATAGAGCGTGATGTTCTGCGTTACCGTAAATGTTGCGCCAGCCTCGTAATTCGAGCCTGAACCATTGGACTTGGTATTCCAACCTGCGAAAGCGTATCTTGCACGCAAATAGGTACACTTCCTTAAGGTAGTTGCCTGAGAATAAGAAAACGAGTCTGTTGCAAAAGTCCCTAATCCCTCATTGAGATTATAGACGATGGCGAACCTGCTAGAAGTAGAGGCATTGCCTGTAGGGACTCTGAACACTTTGCCTGTTCTAAGTGTAAAGTAGACATAGTTGTCATCGCTTGTAACCGACCGGAATATTGAATCTCCAACGTTACCTGTGTCACCTTTATCGCCCTTGTCACCCTTGGCGCCTGTTGCGCCGGTATCACCCTTGTCGCCTTTCTCTCCGGTAGCCTTACCCAACTGAGTCCAATTAGTACCATTGTCGTAAGAGATATACCAGTAGCCGCCATCTATCTTTAGTTGCGGAGTGATACCATCGTTACCGTCCGCTCCCGTATCACCTTTCTCTCCGTCTTCACCATCGGTTCCCGCGTCTCCTTGCTCTCCTTGTTCCCCTGGTTCACCTTTCTCACCTTTATCGCCTTTCTCACCCGGGGCACCGGTTGCCGGCAGTTTATTACCGTCAGTACCTAACAGCCATTCGCCATCGAGTGTCCAATAGTAGATGCCATCGGTGTCTTGGTCTACGCCAATCTGCGGAGTGTAACCATCCTTTCCGTCTTGGCCATCCTTTCCGTTCACTCCATCTTTTCCATTGTGGATAGTAATAGTCTTACCGCTGAGGAAAGTGATGGAATAGCCTGTGACTGCATTGCCTTCTTTGACCTCAGCAACATTTGTAATCATGTCGTTAGTCTGTAGCGCATTGACGATAGTCTGCAGCGCATCGATGTTGGTGTTCATCTTTGCACAGAGCACTTCCAGTTTTTCCACTCTACTCTGTAGGTCGTTGATAC
>CAVINS010000200.1:0-2479 GCA_963643925.1 Bacteroidaceae bacterium | reverse complement strand
ATGTGTACCTGTCTCTAGAATTTTATTGTCTTCAAGCGCTTTCCACAAATCATCAATGACAGGTTTGATGAAATCAAAGTATTCTATTTGAGTCTTGTTGTCATCAGTAAGCCCCTGATCTCTTGTAATCAAACCACTGATGAGACGCACCAGTCGAGAGTCCGATATATCGCCTGGGTTCTCATATTTTGGTTTCTTGACAGAACGACGGCGTGGCTTCTCCGTAGCATATCGCTCACAGGAGAAAATGTCGTAACGCTGCCTGTTGCCGTCAGTCATATTTAAGAACACTGACTGGTTAGAACGTACGGTATAGTCGATA
Organism: Bacteroidaceae bacterium; assembly: GCA_963643925.1. Lineage (GTDB taxonomy): Bacteria > Bacteroidota > Bacteroidia > Bacteroidales > Bacteroidaceae > Phocaeicola_A. The sequence continues at coordinate 2,157 of CAVINS010000200.1, read as the reverse complement.
AATACCTGAATAAGATTCTGCCAGTCCTTGTCTTCTACCTTAGATTTTATCAGAATGTCATTCAAGGCATCAACACTTGCCGGTTTCTTAATGCCTTTAAGGAACGAATAGTACGGCCGGAACAAGCCCATTGTCTCGTGAGATGCAGCTGTTGCAGGGCGGTTGCCAAGATAAAGCACCATGATGGAATACAGATACTTTTTCTTTGCATCGTCCTTTATATTGCCGTCGGCATCCAAGTCTTCACTGTCTTCCGTTCGCTTGACAAACTGATGGCAAAATACCATGAAGTATTCATCTTTCAACAGAAGGTCGGCAATCTTATCCCATGATAGAATTGCATCTCCTGTTCCACTTACTTGCTTGATAATCTCTTTAATCCTTGCCTCACTGGTATTTGAGTCCTCCAATTCATTAAGAAGGTCTATCGCCTCCGCTCTTTCGGCTCTCGATATTGAACTGTCAACGGATATATTATCCAACTTTTGTTCTACATCCGCAAGACTCAATCCACTATTCAGTCTACACAACTCACGATAGATGGTTGTGTAGAACCATAGTCTCTCCTGCTCCAGATTCTGATTCATGGTTGACTTGGCGGCAGCTTGACGGCTATCCACAAAGCTCAGGAACTGCTGGCCGGAGTGAAGGGTTATGGAGTTCTTCGATTTCGCTTCATCCAACTGGTCAAGTGTCGTTGGTGCCAAAACACGGGAGATAAATTCAGAAGATAGACGGAGCTTTACCAGTCTCATGTCTTCGAATGTTTCCTCTGCGTCCGACTCTTCCTTCTTCTTACTGTCCTTCGCGCTACCGTAATTAGTCAACTTCTTTCGACAGCATGGACATTCACGATATTCGTTGCCAATGAGGTGCCATTCTGTGGGGCGATACGTCTTTGCGGTTGATGGTTTTACATTCAAGCCTTCAATGTCATAACTTCCGGTGTGGTCATCGTCGGTGACAGGAGTCTTCGACAATGCAAAGACTGTCTGTTTGATTTCTTTGTCGTCGTCATTGTCATCGCCACCAAGATCAAACATGTCACTATCGCTGCTTTCCATCGGATAGAGTTTGCCGTCTGGTTTCTCAAGCATACCTACTGCCAGGAACTCGCCACAATGCTTGCAGCGACATAGTTCCAAAAGGGGCAGCTTGTCCTCTTCTTGTTCAATAGGCTTTTGAGTGTAAACCTTAAAGGCTCCGTCTTTGAACTCATTGAGTCGTACAAACAAACCATTGTTAGGCACACGATAGAAATAGTGCACCTTACACTTCATCAGTATCTTTGCGTCCTTCTTGCCCAGTCGCTCCACGTCTTTTGCATAAAGATCTTCTATACGCTGACACATGTCATCCAACTGCTGCAGTTTTTCTGCTGTTGTTCCTTGTGGGTACAACTTGTTCAGCTCGATGTAATCAGCGTGACAAATGGACTTCCATATTTCTTTGTCACCATCTGGCAAATCGCGTGAATCAAGCACGTTTTCTCCTTCGCGTTGTCCGTCTATCACCTTAACCTGCGGAATGCTCGTTCCTGTCAGGTCAGAGATAAATGTCTTCAACTGCTTCTCAGCTTGCTCTTCTTTATCTTTTCTTTCTTTGGGATTCTCAATGTCTGCATTGTTGACAAACGTTGCAGATGAAGTCGCAAAACGCACATCCTTTGCATCCATACCGAAAGCCAGCATTACACGGCGAAGCAACATGGCCAGTTCTGCAGCACCGGCTCCGGTATAGGTATGGGTCTCATCGATGGCTACCCAGCGCAGACTCTGCTTCTTTGGGTCTATGAGATTCTCGTCTGTCTTACGAAGAAGAATGTATTCAAGCATTGTAGGATTGGTGAGCAGGATGTTAGGTGCAGCATCCTTGCGTCTGACATCCTTACGGGTGTAGACCATTCGGGGGTACTTGTATTGGTACTCCTTTTCATCCGTGGTAGGATTGCCATTTTTGTCAAGAGGTCGGCCTTGATTGTCGGTAATCAATCCCCGGATCATCTCTATCTTCCTGCGAATGCGGTTCGCATCGTCAGAGTCATCATTCTTTGATGGCTCATCATCTGGCAAATCTCCATTATATACGGTATACGTAAGCTTAACTCCAGTTGTAGCCTCTATGTTGGCAAGCATTTCTTCCAAACGCCCTTTCTGG
>CAVINS010000199.1:0-2493 GCA_963643925.1 Bacteroidaceae bacterium | reverse complement strand
TGATAGATGAGCAGCGGCACGTCGTGGGCCTGCAGGTAGTCGTGGGCCACGCGCAGCGCCTCCAGAGGCCAGCGCGAGATGCCGATGTAGAGCGCCTTGCCCTGCCTGACGATGTCGACCAGCGCTTGCAGCGTCTCCTCGAGGGGTGTCTCGGGGTCGTAGCGGTGGCTGTAGAACAGGTCCACGTAGTCGACACGCATGCGCCGCAGACTCTGCTCCACGCTGGCCATGAGATACTTGCGCGAACCCCAGTTGCCGTAGGGGCCTGGCCACATGTCGTAGCCGGCCTTGGTGGAGATGAACAGCTCGTCGCGGTAGGGACGGAAGTCGTCGTCGATCAGACGGCCCAGCGTCTCCTCGGCAGAGCCGTAGGGTGGGCCATAGTTGTTGGCCAGATCGAAGTGGGTGATGCCGTGGTCGAAGGCACACCGGGTGATGGCGCGTGCGCGCTCAAGGCTGTCTTCTGCGCCGAAGTTGTGCCAGAAGCCCAGGCTCACCTTGGGCAGCAGCACGCCCGACCGCCCACAGCGCCTGTAGAGGCTGTCGGCATCGTCGTAGCGCTGGGCAGAGGCTGTGTAGCGGCTGCGCAGCTGCATCTCGTTGATGGATCGTCCTTGCATGTTTTCTAAAGTTTTGAAGGGTGGGGCAGGGGTGTGCTTGCAGCGCTTATGCCTCGCCCGCCTTGCGGTCGCCCTCAATGAGTGCCAGCAGATGGTCTACAGCCTCATCTTCGGGAATGTTCTTCTCCACACACGTCTGTCCGCGGTAGAGCGACACGCGCTTGGGGCCTGCACCCACATAGCCGTAGTCGGCATCTGCCATCTCGCCAGGACCGTTGACGATGCATCCCATGATGCCTATTTTCAAGCCCTTGAGGTGGGCGGTGGCGGCTTTCACGCGGGCTATTGTGGTGCGCAAATCGTAGAGCGTTCTGCCGCAACCAGGGCAAGAGATATACTCCGTCTTCGACGTACGGAGTCGCGCTGCCTGGAGGATTGCGAAAGCAGTGTCGGCAATATCGGTGGCTTCAATATCGCCGTCGTTCATGAGCCACAGTCCATCGGTGAGTCCGTCAATCATCAGTGCGCCCATGTCGGCGGCGGCTTCGAGTTGTAGGTCAGGCTTTTCGGTGGCACTGTGTCGGTACATCTGTGCGAAGACGATGGGGTTATAGAGCTCCCTACCCCATATTTCGTGCACCAAGGCGCGCTGTTCTCCGAGTCGGTTCTGGTGGTTGCTCACAGCCACTACCACCACCTCGGGGTGCGCTTTCAGGCACGGCAGATATTCCTCTGAAGCAGCTCCCATCTGCAATACGAGGAATTTCACATCGGCTTTCACGCTGCCGAGGAACGGCATGGCGTTGTGTGGGAATATTGGGAACGTGTCTTTCTCGCCTGTGTAGGCGTTGTAGTCCACGATGTAGCGCTGTCCCGGGCGGCGGTTCTGGGGCAATTTGGTGCCGCAATAGATGTAGTCGGGCGTGGTGTCAGCGCCAAACTCTGGCACGGCGGCGTTGTCACTGCCCGCCGGGAGCGATGTTATCACCACCGGCACATTGCTTCCTCCTATTCCTCCGACGGCTCGTGTGGGTCGACGAGAAGGGCGCAAGAAATCGAAATCGGGCGCTTGTGAAGCCGGAATCATTAGGTGTCCGCTGCGCTGCGAGATATAGTCCACGAGGTGACGTGCAACTGGGATCTCTGCTTCGGGGGCTTCGCTCAGACTCACCCGGATGGTGTCGCCGATGCCGTCGGCAAGCAATGCGCCGATGCCCACTGCACTTTTGATGCGCCCATCCTCTCCTTCTCCGGCCTCAGTGACACCGAGGTGGAGCGGGAAATGCATGCCCTCCTTGTCCATCTCGCTGATAAGGAGTCGTACCGAGCGCACCATGACGACGGTGTTCGACGCTTTTATGGAGATGACCACATTGTGGAACGCCTGCTTTTTGCATATTCTGAGAAACTCCATGCAGCTTTCGACGATGCCTTCCGGCGTGTCGCCGTAGCGCGACATGATGCGGTCGGAGAGCGAACCGTGGTTCACGCCGATGCGCACGGCGGTGTGGTGCTCACGACAGATGTTGAGAAAAGGCACGAAGCGCGCTTCCAAACGGTCGAGTTCGGCAGCGTATTCCTCATCGGTGTAGTCTATTTTCTTGAACACGCGCGCCGGGTCGACATAGTTGCCAGGGTTCACCCGCACCTTGTCGGCATAGAGAGCAGCCACGTCAGCGACGTTGGCGTTGAAGTGTACATCAGCCACCAGTGGGGTGGGGTAGCCTTGTTGGCGCAGTTCAGAGCTTATGCTCTTGAGATTCTCTGCCTCGCGACGACCCTGCGTGGTGAGTCGGACGAGCTCTCCCCCAGCCTCTATTATTAGTCGTGCCTGATGCACACAGGCCTCGGTGTCGTTGGTGTTGGTGGTCGTCATCGACTGAATGCGGATGGGAGCATCGCCTCCTATCACGATGCCGCCCACTTGTGTGGG
>CAVINS010000198.1:0-2509 GCA_963643925.1 Bacteroidaceae bacterium | reverse complement strand
TCAGCCTGTATCGGTACCCATGGGCAAACAGATAGCGCCGCACCAAGATTTCCGGCTTGGTGTCCTTGCTGCGGATGGAGGCCATGCAGCGGCTGCGCTGTTCTTTTGTCAGTTTGTCCATGTGTCCAATTATGTTATGCCACCAAAGCCAGCAACGGCAGTGCCGCAATCAGTGAGTTCAGATGCGACATGGTCTTGGTAGGTTGGTCGGCCAGATAGGTGCTGATGAGTACTACACGAAGCATGGCCCGTGCATCACTGTTTTGCAGGAGATCGAAGAGTATACCGTCTATTTCCGCAAAAGCAAATGCGCGACGCATAGCCTCAACAGAGTAACTGCCCTTTGGCAAATCCTTCCGTTCTTTCTTTGGCTGCACCCATGGACTTGGTTCAGCAGCCATACCTAAAACGGCTTCCTCTTTCTCCACCAGTCGCCAAAATGATTCATGCTGCATGTGGAAATATGGCTTGCAGATGTCAGGAGTAAAGATAGCTGAGGTTCCAAGGTATCTATGCCATACCTCGTTGAACTTGTCATTTAACCTGTCTGTCAACCTAATGTATGGAGTCAGAATAGCTCCTTCCTCAACAAGATCTATGATTGCCAAAAGCAATACAGCCTTATGGGGAGCCTTATGTCCTTTCACCTTTGCCGTATGCAAAGACGAGAATGCGTCTATATATTGCCGAAATGTATTTTCTTCCATTGTCTATATCAGTTGGTTCAACATTATAATTACTTTTTCACGCTCGCCGCTACCTTTTGTCGACAGACGCAATAGAGGCAGCCCATAACTTGATAGAATGTGGTCTTTCATCAAGTCTCGATGATGCTGTTCTGTCTCATTATTATGAAACGAGTAGCCATCTGTCTCAATGGCAAGGACAGGCTGTTTACTCACCCGATTGATAATGAGAAAATCCAGATGCGTACTGTAGTTGCCGGCATATTTGAGTTCTTCTTCCGACATGAGCGACGTATCCTTTACTACTTGTCGTAATGGTATGTGGCAAATCACTTCAAGACAGTTATAGCGGTTCTCTGTTGACAGTACTTCGCTGAGCAATGCATAGGTCAAGTTCTCTGAGGCATATTCCGAAATATTCGGGTGGCTCTCAAGAAATGCCATGCGCTGATCCGTGTATTGTGCATAGAGATAATCAAAGATAGAAGCCAACTTGCTTTCCGTCACCGTACAGTTGTTGTACGCAATGTAGTCGAGCAAGTCCATGATGTTGCCTTTCTTCTCCTGTTCATTGCCTGTTACCACAAGGCAGAACTTCTTCTTGGCTCTTGATACGGCAACGTTCAGCATATTGGCATCATCGGCGAAGTCGGAAATCTGATTGTCTACCACACTGAATATGATAGCATCTTTCTCACGCCCTTGATATTTGTGGATGGTTGCCGTCTCTACATTGGGCAATTCTCTATGGAAAGCCTCAACCTGATTATTGTAAGGAGTAACCACGCCAATGCTTTCATAACCTTGCAGTTTAGGCAGTATGCTCTCTTTCACCACATCAATTTCACGCTGGTTGTAGTGATTGACGCAATGATTGCCGATGCTCGTCTTTTCGGCATAGAGTACATCTTCCTCACCAGAGTCTTCTGTCATGATGAGCAGGTTACCACCGTAAAACTTCTGGTTACAGAAGTTGATGATGCGAGGATGACAGCGATAGTGTTCGCGCAATAGTGTCTCCGGCACGTTCTTCACTACATCAAGCACCGACTGAAGAAAACTGTTCTTTGCACAATCATAACCTTCAGCTATCTTGTATTGCTTCATGATTACATCCAATTTCTGTTTGTCTTCATCCGTTACTACATTCGGCAATTGTAACGTGTCGCCAACGATCACAGCATTGTATGCACAAGTCAAAGCCAAGGCTCCCGTCTCTATCGACACTTGCGAAGCCTCATCCATGATGATGTAGTCGTATGGTTTTTCGGTGAACAGACATGAACGTGCGGAGAAAGTGGTACTGAGAACCACTGGGTATTGTTCCATCAACTTGTCACCTTGTCTACTAAAATCCTTTGCTTCAGAGAAAACTATGCGCTCATGCTTTCCGTAAAAGTCAGCCAATGAAGACTTAAACAAACTCATAGACAATTCTGTCAGCGTATTTGCCAAGCGTTTAGCATCATAGTTGGTAAGTTCATCCTTAATTTCTTTGATGCGGTCTTTTATTTCATGTTGACGGTTCAGATAGTAAAGCGTCTGCAACTCATGGATAAGCGGAGTAAGGTCTGCACGGTTGAACTCACTCTCAACATGCAAGCAATACCGGCTGTTCCACTTCATCCACATCCATTTCAGACGTTGCCATATTTTTGCAAACCAATTTGTAGGTCCGGGTAGTCCATCATCAGCCATTGCTTGGTATTCAAACCAAAGCGAGATGATGCGTTTTGAGTTTGCATGATGTGGCAACTCCATGTCCTCGCTTACCCCATTGTCCATACAGAAGTGTTTCCACTCCAATGCAATGGCTTGCTGCT
>CAVINS010000197.1:963-2570 GCA_963643925.1 Bacteroidaceae bacterium | reverse complement strand
ACCCCAAGCCATACGAAGAGCACATAGCCCGACAGCGCGTGCAGCTGATTCGGCAAGGACACTCGCCACAAGAAGCGCGCAAGATGATAGAGCCGCAGCTCATCGAGGCCATGCTCACGGGGCAGAACAGGCACTACGCCGTGATTGACGGATTCCCCATCCTCGCGTCGGGAGTGAAAACCATCGTGTGTCCGCAATCCGAGAGCACCGAAATCATCCTTGCCTCCGACGGCTACCCTCTGCTCCGCCCCTCACTCAGCGAAAGCGAAGCGGCGCTGGCCCACCAACTGCATACCGACCCGCAGAACATCCGCTCCTTCATAGCCACAAAGGGCATCGTGGAAGGCAACTGCAGTTTCGACGACCGTGCCTACATCCGCTTCCTCACGGAATAACCCCCCGCGCCGTGAAGCAACCGGAACAATTGTAACAACCGGAATAAAAAAAACCCCATCAGCCAAACAAGCAAGCTGGTGGGGGATATATATATATGTATATGCGTGAGATTATTTTGTTATGGAATTAGATGAGACTTCTTGCGCCATAGATTCTTGCCAATCTTTTCTACATCCGTTGCTTGAACCCATCTACTAATGGTTTTGTGCAGAGCGTCATATGTAGTATCTTGCGGGCGTGCTGCCTTGACTTGTTCATACGTAAACTCTTCTGGCAGAGAATCAAGCAGAGCCTTGCTCGGTGTCGGCAGACCTCCTGATGCTTCGAAGTTCTCGTCTTCCATGCGCTGTTTGCGCATTGAGGCACCAAACCAGTGGTAATGCTCCAGCAGTTTATTGTCGGCAATGATTATGGCCAAATCCACAGTGGCGTCGGCCTCCACACGACCGCGCCAGAGGAAGTCCAAGGCGGCCAATTTTATTCCGTCGTTCGCTGCACGCTCTGCTATGGCAACCAGCTCGTCGTTGCCGTCTCTCTTGGCGTAAGCCTTCACATTGTCTTCCCATTCCTGCATGGCCTTGAGTGTGCGTGGCAAAACAATCAATCCGCTCTCTGCACTGAGGATGTTCACTCCCTCGTTTATGATTCGCTTGTCGTCCTCTGTCAGCACCGGCACTTTAGGTCTTTTGCCAAAGCGGTCCGTTTTATAGGAACATACGAGGAAGCGGTCGGACAAGCCGTTCTCAATATTTTCATCAGTGAAAAGATTGCGGAACTGGTGAGGTGTGCCCGTGAGCGAGATGTTCAACTTTGCCGGCAAGCGCACGCTAAGACATTCTTCGCTAAAGCGCGTCTGTCCGTACATATCCTGATCGTAGGCATTGCGCAGCAGCACGCGTATGTCAGTATTGCCTTTCTTGGCCGAGGACAACAGTTGGTCAATCTCTTGGTGAAACATGAAGAGCGTATGGTCGGGAGTGTTTTTGGCAAACTTCAGATAGCCTTGCGACGTGCACTGTATGTCAAGAATACGTTTCGGGTGCGGAGGTTCTTCAGGCATGTCCTGACCATGACAATTTCGCAACTCCTTCAGATATGCAGCCCAGCGCTCGTCAGAAATGCGGTCTTCTTCTTCGAATTGACTAATCCAATAATGCACCAAAAGCCCGCACCAACTCTTGTTTGACGCTTTGGCCGCCACAACCACTGCG
>CAVINS010000197.1:0-821 GCA_963643925.1 Bacteroidaceae bacterium | reverse complement strand
GCCTCCGCCGCTTCAGCCTGCTCCTTCTTGAGTTCGCAAACAACCCTCTCCAGCGCGGGAACAATACAGCCGTTGGCCTTTCGGCAAGCGCCAACCACGAGATTCTTTATATTATTGTCGTCCTGCCCCCACTTTGGCGTGATGCTGAAGAGCGTAGCTGGGTCGAAGCGGCATATTGCAGCCATCGCCATCGTCAGCTTCAACATCGTGTTGTGCCGGGTGCCTACTGCCGGTTCGCCGCCATAAACAGTCTTCACATATCTGTCAACGATGGCCGTGAGGGGCACGTCGCAATATTCCGTTTGCAGTTTGGTGTCGTCCCACACCACATCGCGCTTCACTTGCGCTGTATATCCCTCCGTTTTCGTGCCCACCTTTTTCGCCTTGAGCAGGTCTGCGGCAGCCAGCTGTTCTTCCTGCGTGGCAACCGGCGGCTGCGAACCGAAACCGAAGAGCAATTCCTGGTTGAAAATCAGGACATCCTCGAATGGAGCCAAGTACATGGGGCGCGCTCTGTCGGCACACTGCGTGTCATAATCGGTCAGACCCAGCTTGTTGGCAATCCAGGCCATCGGCAGCGAGAAGTCGTGCTTCTTAGTCTTGCAGTCGTCGTAATACGGTTGCGGCAGAGCATACATGATGTGCAGGCCGTCGCGTCGGGGCGAGTACTGCATAAAGGCGATATATTTCTTGAGATCACTCCCATCGATTTGCTCCTTTATCCGTTGCGCCTCTTCCTCCACATTGGGTATATGGTCCACGTCGAGCATTCCGAATCCGCCTACAAGCAGGTTCTCGCCATTGCGTGCCCCATTGTATAC
>CAVINS010000196.1:0-2583 GCA_963643925.1 Bacteroidaceae bacterium | reverse complement strand
ATCCAAGGCAGTCCGCTGTCTTTCATTTTTCTGCTCATACGCTTACTTCTTGAAAAGGTTAGACAGAATGTCGGCAAGTTTTCCTTCCTGCTCTTGTATCTGCGCAGCAAGAATGTCCGACTTTACAGGCTCTTGGTATTTATAGAAGAAGCGAGTGAAAGGGATCTCCGCACCCGTCTTGATGACAGGCTTCTTCTTGCCAAGGTCTTCCTCGAAGAAAGCCTTTGCATCGGGAATGTGGGGCAACACCTCACGCTCCATATAGTCGTCGATGTCCTCCAGATAAGGCACAATCTCCGTGTCCTTGGTTTCCTTGTCGTAGAGGATATTTCCCTTCTTGTCCTTCTGTATGTCAGCCGTCTTATCCATTACGGAGAGTCCGTCGGCAATCTTGTCGAGCGTTTTCTTGTCGAAAGCAAACGCTTCCAAGACGGTTTTCAGCACAGGCATGAACGACTCGGGGTTCTTATAGACCACGTCGTTGCAGCTTTGGCGCAACTTCTCGATGACGGCAACGTATGTGGGCTGCGCTTTCTTGTAAGCCTCGAGTTTGTCCTGCTCCTTGCCTGTCAGTTCCTCGGCATTCTCCAGCTCATACACCTTGCCTTCGTCGTAGAGCGAAGACAAGCCGCCCTTCTCCAGCATCGCCTTAATGCGCTCTTCGCTGATGGCATAGCTGCGCTGAAGCGGTTGCATCACGGTGTATTCACGATACTTGAAGTCGTCGTTGCCGAAAATCTTGCACACCTCGTTCTGCTGGAAGTCGGAGTAGAGTTTGGTAATGGCGGCACGGTCTTCGGGTGTAATCTCGTTTTTCTTTTCGCCCAAAGCCTTACGCAGTTTGTGCGAGTATGTGGAAGCATCAATGAGTTGTACCTTGCCACGGCGATGCTCTGGCTTGTTCTTCGACAGAAGCCAGATATAAGTACTGATGCCTGTGTTGTAGAACATATCATTGGACAACTGAATGATGGCCTCAATGTAGTCGTTGTCGAGCAGCCAGCGACGTATCTGGCTCTCTCCAGACCCTGCAGAGTTGCCGGCAAACAGCGGACTTCCGTTCTCCACGATGGCGGCACGGCCCTGATGGTCGTCCATTTTGTCGATAGCCGACTGGATGAACAGCAGCTGCATGTCACCGCCCGAAGGCAGTCCGGCAGGGAAACGACCCTTTTCGCCCTTGGCATATTCGTCTCGCACTGCCTTTTCAGCACCTTCTGCAGCATCCTTGCCTGCCCATGGCGTTCCGAAAGGAGGGTTCTCCAGCACGAAGCGCATCTTGGTTTCGGGGAAGCGGTCGCTCTTCATGGTGTCCTGCAAGCAGATGTTTTCAGCATTCTGTCCACGTATGAGCATCTCTGCCAGGCACATGGCGTAAGACTCAGGGTTGATTTCCTGCGAAAAGAAGCGCACATCGGCAGAGGGATTGAACCGACGGATATAGTAGTCGGCGGTAGACAGCATACCGCCCGTGCCGGCAGCTTGGTCGATGATGGTAATCACCTTGCCTTCGTCCTTGATGTCTTCACACCCCTCTGCAAGAATTAGCGACACCATCAGTTTGATAATATCACGTCCTGTGTAATGGTCGCCAGCCTCTGCATTTTCAGAGAACTTACGGATAAGTTCTTCAAAAATATAACCCATCTTGATGTTGTCGATGGTGGCAGGGTTAAGGTCGAGTTCAGAAAAAGCCTTTACGATTTGGAACAAACGTCCGTGCTTGGCCATTTTGTCAATCTGCTTATCGAATTCAAGACTATTGATAATGTCTTGCACATTGGCAGAAAAACCGCTAAGATAGCTTTTGAAATTGTCTGCAAGGTGATCGGAGTCATTGGTCAACTCTTCAAGCGTAAATTCAGAGGTGTTGTAGAACTGGTACCCCGAAATACGGCACATCGCCTTAGCAGGGAATGCTGGGTTCTGCTTGAACTTTTCCACCACCTTGCCCTTGGTATCTTCCAAGGCACACTCAAATCGGCGGATGATAACCATCGGAATGATGACATCCTTGTATTTGTCCGACTGATATGGCCCGCGCAGTTTATTGGCGATAGACCATATAAAGCTAACTTCGGAAGACACATCCACTGGTGCGTCATCCCATATCAAGCTGTCTGAAATATTTTTGTTCATATTCATGTCTCTTTTATATTACTGTGTCGTTAAGCAAATCTTTCACATTTACCTCAAGGAGTTTTGCAATCTTGTCTAAGGTTTGCAGGTCAGGCTGAATGCTGTTGCTACACCATTTGCTGACCGTACAGGTCGTTTTCCCAAGTTCTTCTGCAAGCCATTTCCCCGTTTTGCCTTTTTCAACGAGGACAACTTTTATTCTGTTCAGATTTGCCATGTCGCTATAACTAATTATAATTTGGTGCAAATATATAAAAATTGTATGAGAAACACGAAGAGTTGTAGAGAAAATATTTTCTTTAGGTTCAAATTTATTGAAATCTCACTCTTGTTCCGTAGAGTTTTCTACTTTGACATAGCGTTTTTTGTAATATGCCTGCTTTGCATCGAAATCCCACAATCGGAAAATTTCCGTTCATTTCCGTGTTAATTTTTGTTTACCGA
>CAVINS010000195.1:0-2586 GCA_963643925.1 Bacteroidaceae bacterium | reverse complement strand
ACGCCGGAAGGGAAGACATTCGACGTGGCGCACCCCATCACAGCGGAAGACTTGAAAAACGTAGACTCTCCTCTTTCCGTATTGATAAAGACGTGCGAAAAGAATCATGCACTCAATGATGCAGACAAGGTGTTCGCTAAGTATGCTGATTTTCTTAATAAAGTGCTGGAAAAAGGTGACAAAGGATTCGACTATCTGTCGTCGCAATGGGCATGGGCCGGCGAGTCTCTCTTTAAGACGGTAAGCAACAACTCGGACAACCAGTACAAAAAATCCATCGACATCATACGCATCTGCAAAAAAAATGAGGCTGTGATCTATGGCATTTGTGAGCTGCAGACACGACAACGATATGGAGCGACACCAGGACAGATCCTTGATCTGTACCCGGAGAGTATCAAGGCTGGGTTCCAAGCTCCATGTCCTGTATGTTACGTCTTCTCTCGCTATATCAACAACGGGCAATATGCCACAGCTCTCATTGCCGGCCAAGAGGCATATGGGCAATATCTCAAGGATCCGCGGAAAATGTCGCGGCAAGAAAATCAACATCTACTACGCAGGGACCACCAAGTGCTCCTCAACTTGAGTCAACGGATGGCGCTCAGACAGCAGACAATCAGAGTCAGGAGACAGCAGACGGAGGACAAACGGAAATCCAAGTGCCAACTGCGGCTGAAGAGCAGACGAAGACGGATGTGATGCCGATGAGGAAGGATGGCGATGAAGACTGGCAATCCACCACTCCCGACCATGCACATCGGTACATATACAATGAGACAGGACTTTCACACGACGAGGCCAACCAGTTCGTCGCGACCAATGTCGATGCAGCACAGAAGGCATTGGACTACTGGACCAATGTCCAGAACATTCAGAGCGACTTACAACAAGAGAATGAACGCAGAGCCGCCGAGGAGAATGAGCATCATGATGAAGCCGTAGCTCAGGCAGAGGCCGAAACCGGGAATGGCAGTGACGGACTTCGGAACGATGGACGAGGACGAGCTGAGGGACATTCCGACCAACGGCAAGGTGATTTTGCGGAGACCGAAGATGTAGACACCAGTACTATGTCAAGTTCGGAGCACGCAGAAATGGAAAACCGCATAACGGATTGGCTATCGGAAGAAAATCTTGAACGCGCAGTTGGTAAGACAAGGGAGGAAATATTCGAAGAGTTTGGAAACGAACTTGCCCCCATTGCCTATATACCAGCAAAGCATTTATCGCTTTTGGGTAATAATGTGAAAGACCCAAGAATATATTGCGGTAAAGGTTATTTCATAGACCATGCACTCCGCAATCATGGTGGCCAAGGGACGCAAATGGACATAGATGATGTTGACGTAAGCAAGTATCTTAACATTCAGTATGTGCTTAACAATCCGGATCATATAAAGGAAACCTTTACTGATGGTAAACGGACTGTCGTTTTCATCAAGAAGATAGGGCGTTACTTCGCAGAACTCACACAACTGGAAGAGAACGGCAGAATAGTTCTCCACAAATCTTTATTCAACCAAAAGAAAGAGCCGTATGCCAAACTTGCTGACATACGGCAAAAAGATGCATCGTCGGAGGGCGGCGTTTCCTCCATCAGTCACGCAGACGGTGCTGCGCCCGCAATAAGCCTTCAATCTCGTGGCGATGCTATTTCTTCAGAGCCCAGAACAACTGGCGTTCCTATGATAACCCCTCTTGAAAGTTTGCAGGAGGAGGGAGGATACCCCCTTCAAACCGCAGCGCAGAAGCCTCACGGAGGTGTATCTTCCGAAGGCAAAATTAGCGAAAGTCGCTCAACCGTACAAGAAAAATCGGAAAAAGTTGTTGAAAATGAGGGTCCAACGCCACTTTCAGAGAAGATACGGGAGGTTTCGTCCGATGTAAACTCTGAACCTACGGAGGCGCAGAAGGCCGACGGAAAAGATCCTCAGCCTATTGGCAAGGGTGTATTCGGCAACATCTACGACCAGTTCAAGGGCAAGGCGAAAGAAGCATTTGACTTCTTGCTGAAGCACAAGAGTGGTGATTTGCTTGGCGTATTCCACCGAAAAGGTATTGGTGATATAGATTTGGTATGGGGTGACAAAGGCGGTGGCTTTGAGCATATTGTCAGCAAGCATGTGGGTGAAGGGAAAAGTTTCTCTACTGTTGACGAGGCTGCGAATGCTGTTGATGATATTATCCAGACGGGCAATAAAGACTTTGAAGACGGTGACAAAATTGTGTTCAGAAAGGGGAACAAACTCGTCACAATACGCAAGAATGTTCGTGAAAGAGGCAAAAAAATAGCCGACAAGAACTGGGTTCTGACGGCCTATGATGAATTGTCAGCTGATGGAGACATAAGTGCTATAGCTCCAACGAATAAAAGTCAAGCTGCACGGACTACTGACAAATCACGCAGCAAAGGTACGAAGAAATTCGGTAGCGCCAAATCGGTTGGCGTTAAAAATGTAGAATCATCGGCATCAATTGTCAGAGAGCAGAAAGCCAGCGGAACGAAGCTGACCAATGCCGAACAAGTGCTTCGAGATGCCGTGATCAACCACTTGCAGAAGAGCGGTCTGGCCGTTGTTACAG
>CAVINS010000194.1:0-2605 GCA_963643925.1 Bacteroidaceae bacterium | reverse complement strand
ATCCGCTGTCTTGCCCTACAACCAAAATTCATGGCAAATGTATGTTTTTAATTCCAATAACAATCCCGTAGTACAATAAAAATATGTGCGCCACAATGCATTTATTTCAACGTTTCGGCTGTTTGCGGCGAAAATGGGGGACTACACGGACAGTGTTTCCACTTTATTGTTCTATTTTTGTGCGACCAAAATCAACAATCAAGTCATGCGAAAATCTATTCTAACACTATTGATGCTGTTCCTGGTGATATGCCAGGCCGGCGCGCAAAAGGCAAAGTACGTCTTCTTCTTCATAGGAGACGGCATGGGAGTCAACCAGGTGAATGCCACCGAGATGTATCTCGGCGAACTCGACAACCGCATCGGCATCGAGAAGATGCTTTTCTCCTCGTTCCCCGTGGCATCGTTTGCCTCGACCTATTCCGTAACAAACTCCATCACCGACTCGGCTGCCGGAGGCACGGCACTGGCAACCGGCTCGAAGACCTACAACGGCGCCATTGGCGTCGATGCCAACAAGGCACGCCTTGAGAGCGTAGCCGAGAAGGCCAAGAAGGCAGGCAAGCGCGTGGGCATAACCACCTCCGTCAGCGTCGACCATGCCACGCCCGCAGCGTTCTACGCACACCAGGAGAGCCGCAGCTGGTACTACGAGATTGCAAACGAGATCCCCGCATCGGGCTTCGACTTCTTCGGCGGCAGCGGCTTCCTCAAGCCCGAAAAGGACAAGAGCGGTAAGGCAGCACCCAACGTCATCAACACCATCGAGAATGCCGGCTACACCGTAGCCCGCGGACTCGACGAATACAACGCCAAGAAGGCCACAGCCGACAAGATGGTGCTTATACAGCGCGAGTCGGCCGACCAGGCAAGCCTGCCCTACGCCCTCGACCGCAAGAGCGGCGACCTCACGCTGGCACAGATCACCACCTCTGCCGTAGAGTTCCTCACCAAGGACAACAACAAGGGCTTCTTCCTGATGGTCGAAGGCGGAAAGATTGACTGGGCATGCCACAGCAACGACGCCGCCACCGTGCTCAACGAGGTCATCGACATGAACGAAGCCGTGAAGGTCGCCTACGAGTTCTACCAGAAGCACCCCAAGGAGACGCTCATCGTCATCTCTGCCGACCACGAGACCGGCGGACTTGCACTGGGCAACAGCGACTACACGCTCCACTTCAAGAACCTGTCCTACCAGAACATGTCGCTCGACGCAGTGTCGCGCCGCATCACCGACCTGCGCAAGGGCAACGCCACCTGGGACGACGCCAAGGCACTGCTGTCGGAATGCATGGGACTGTTCAGCAAGGTCAAGCTGACATGGGAGCAGGAACGTGCACTGCACGACGCCTTCAACGAGTCGTTCACTAAGCACAACGTCAAGTTCGAGGAGAGCCTCTACGCACGCACCGAACCGCTTGCCGTAGCTGCACGCGACGTGATGAACCAGATAGCCCACATGGGCTGGACCACCGGTGCACACTCAGGCGGCTACGTACCCGTCTTCGCCATCGGTGCCGGCTCCGAACTCTTCGCAAAGGGCAAGATGGAGAACATCGACATTCCGAAGAACATCGCCAAGGCTGGAGGCTACACCAAGTAACATCCCCCAACCCCCGACAACGACCTACACATATATATGTACACACACAGCAGGGGCACGGACCAACACCGTGCCCCTTGTTTTTCTTGTCGGCACAACTGCCTCTGCTTGGCTGTACGTCCATAGAAGAGCTGATTTCAGTGCACAGCAGAACGTGCAAAGCCCGGCATCATAGCGGCTGTAATGGCCTCTCATATCCTTTCATATCCTTTAGCACGTGTACCCAACAGACAGCATCCAGCATCCGGCACTGTCCCAACAACCGCCATTGCAAACAAAAAACATGTGCCGATTCGCGTCTGTATCGCAAGAAAGCCGTACCTTTAGGGATACAAGACGACAACAAGCATGAACTACCCACTGATATCAGATTATAAGAAATCCATACTGAATGCAGAAGAGAACTTCGACAAGCTGGCAGGCCTGCGACCCGTACTCGACGACCGTGGCAATCCGGTCATGAGTAGCGGCAACTTTGCCGTGGTGTTCAAGATGACCGACGGCAAGAAGGACTACGCCATCAAGTGTTTCACCAAAGACCAGGAAGGACGCGAGGAGGCCTACCGACAGATATGCGACTACCTGCCCAGTGTGCCGTCACAATACATGGTGCGGACGGAATACATGGAGAAGGAACTGCTCGTAGACACCAAACAGCCGGACAATAATAAGTTCCCTGTGTTGAAGATGGACTGGGTGGATGGCATCAGCCTGGACCGGTACATCAAGGATATTAGGGACGACCAGTACCGGCGCATACGTCTGGCGGACGAATTCCGCGGCATGGCGTTCTGGCTGCTTGGCCAAGAGTTCGCACACGGAGACCTGAAGCCCGACAACATCATAGTGACCGATGATGGACGGCTGGTGCTCGTGGACTACGACGGCATGTTCGTCCCCACCATGAGCGGACAGGAGGCTCGCGAGCTTGGCACCCCACTCTATCGTTACAAGGGATGCACGCTGAAGGACTTCGACGTATTTGCCGACGACTATGCA
>CAVINS010000193.1:0-2627 GCA_963643925.1 Bacteroidaceae bacterium | reverse complement strand
GGGGTAGTTCTCGCGGTTCTTGGCTATCGCCTCCAGTATCCGCTTCTTGTTCTCGTTCGTAATCATACTTTTTGTGTGTGTTATTGATTGTTGTTATTGATTATTTGGCAAACGTATCACGTTATAGGTCGGCCAGCGGGTCTCTCGCCTCATACCTCACTTCAGGCTGTGCTGCCTTTTCCATCTCCTCGGCTTCGGGCGGTTGCCACGCCGTGTCTGCCGGCAGTACCGTGTCTGCTTTCGCTACGCCCACAGCCCGTATGGCGTTCTGCTTTACGTAGGCGGAGAAGCCGGCTATCTTCTTCTGTTGTTTTATAAACACCTTCGTGTCTTCTTCGGTTTGCTCAGCAGCCGCCGTGTTGAACGTCCCCACGTCCTCCAGCTTGTCTATCAGCCGGTCGCCCTGATAGATATACACGTCTGTCACCTCGCCATCTTCGTTAGTCAGCCAGTAGGCGTCCACCTTCCAGTTGTTCGGCTCCAGCCGCTCAAGCACCTCGGTCTTACTAAGCCACCAGTCTTTATACGCCACTCTGCAGTACGAGTTCCTCCTTATCGAGGTCTCCGTACGCTCGCCCACGAAGCGCGCCCACACGCTCTTGTCCATCGGCTGCAGTGTCGGATTCAGGTTGGCCTCCAGCACTTCCCACCGCGTCATGCCCGGATACTTCTTCTGATTCGGGTGCAGCGAGTGGTTGTACTCTTCTATGTCGCGCATGTCGTCGGCTATCAGTTCCTCCCAGCTGTAATACTGCTTGTCCTCATACGTGTCGTTCTGTTCGTCAAACACCTTCTTGGCTTCGGTTCTGTAGGCACGCGTCTTTGCATAGAATCTTCCAATGCCCGTGTGATTGCGGTGCTCGATGCTCTTCTTCTTCGCGCCGTTCATCTGCTCGGCATACTTCTCCTGCGAGTTCATCGGAGCACAGAACCTTACGAAGGGGAACAGTACGCCCGCACGCAGAAACGAGTCTTTCCACTGGCTCATCAGGTGGTTCTCCACCTCTACCTGTGCCGGGCAGCCCCAGCCTTTCCGCTCTATCAGCCGCAGCATCGAGCGGAAGCAGTCCACCACC
The DNA here is from genome assembly GCA_963643925.1 of Bacteroidaceae bacterium. Classification (GTDB taxonomy): domain Bacteria; phylum Bacteroidota; class Bacteroidia; order Bacteroidales; family Bacteroidaceae; genus Phocaeicola_A. The sequence continues at coordinate 1,551 of CAVINS010000193.1, read as the reverse complement.
AAGTCCACGTTCTTGTTCCGGTTGTACGCATAGCCCACCACCGCCTGGCTCGCCACGTCATAGGCATAATAGGCCTTCGGCCGCGCCTTCGTGTCTTTCAGCTTGCGCGGCAGGTCGCGGTCGTCAAAACTGATCTTCGACAGCGACCACTCCGGCGCATGCCGGTGCACGTGCGGCATCTGCTCGTGCATGAAGGTCGTGTAGCTGTCCAGCGAGTGGTCCACCATCAGCCGGTTTTTCGGCTTATTTAGGTAGTTCGTGATGGTGCTTTCGCTCAGTGCCTTCGGGTCGCCGTTCTTGTCGGTCCAGTCGGCTGGGTCAAACAGCGCCCCTGTCTCCGGGTCATACACGTCCAGCTCGCCGGTCACGAAGGCATTATACATCTCCCACACGCTCGTGTTCCACGGCTTGTTCGGCAGCACCGCTATCGCCAGTATCAGTCGCTCTGTCTTGTGGTCCACCTTACGTGCCGACTGGTTGCCGTACTTGCCGCTGATCAGGCACTCATAGCCCGCCTGCTGGTATTCGTTCACCTTCTTCCTGAAGCGCAGCATGCTCTTCGGCAGCGTGTGCCCCGTCTTCATCCGGTAGCCCTCCACGGCCTGGCTCATCATGCTCCAGTCATACTGCCGACCCATAGTCCGCTGTATCGCCTTCGCGTTATTATACAGCTTGATGCAGGCATTCAGCACGCTCGCGTTCGTCACATATTCCTTCACGTGCTCGTCTGTCGCATGCTCATGACCGCACCGCGCCCGCCAGTTGCTGAAGTAGGCCACAGCCTGCTGGTCCACCTCATAGTTAGCGTCAAGCCACGCCAGCAGTACCTCAAGCGACGGGTCCGGATACAGCGCCTTCAGCTTCGCCTGATACGCGTCCGGCAGGCTCGCCACCGCTATCAGCGCGTAGTTCTGGGCCGAGCCGCCACCTCTGCGCACAACGTCCATGCGCCCCCGCGCAGCCAAAGCTTTGTAGTTGCTCGCGCTCATCACGCCGCCCTCCACCAGCTCCCGCATCGATACGCACAGTCTGTTATCGTAGTACTCCATCCTTTGTTAGTGTTTCGGTTTTGCCTCCGGCATCCAATCACATCAGCTGCCTCGCCATCTGTTGTATGCACGCTATCTCGCTCACCTTCACGTTCTCATAGCGGGCCACCAGCGCGCCTCGCATCCACACCTCCGCATGGCCGTCCTCCTTGCTCATCTCCACGCTCGCGCCGTTGGCATAATACTGCCGCATCCAGCCGTCCGAGTCGTGCAGCGTCGTCGGGTCATTCTCCTGCACCTCGTCTATCACCACACCGCCGTGCTCCATCGCCAGCTGCCGCAGCCTCCGGCTCAACTCCGAGTTGCTCCTGTACGTCAACGCTTTCCACAGCGCCACCGTGCTAACCTTTATCGCCGCCAGTACAAACTTCCTGTCTTCGGCCTTCAATACAATTCTCTTTGCCATTTCTACTTTCTTTTTATTATTAATTTATGTGCCTTCTCGCCGCCCCGGCTCTTTTCGTCCCTCGGGTTCCCCCTAAGTTCCGATTTTTTATTATAT
>CAVINS010000192.1:2082-2662 GCA_963643925.1 Bacteroidaceae bacterium | reverse complement strand
TAGAGGGTGACAACCTCGAAGCCCTTACCACGCTGGCATATACCCATGCCGGAAAGGTTGACGTGATATACATCGATCCCCCTTACAATACGGGAAACAAAGATTTCGTGTATAACGATTCGTATGTGGATAAGGAGGACGGCTACCGCCACTCCAAGTGGCTGTCGTTTATGAGCAAGCGTCTGCGCATTGCAAAGCAGTTGCTGTCTGACAAGGGCGTGATATTCATATCGATTGATGATAACGAACAGGCGCAGTTGAAGATATTGTGTGATGAAATATTCGGAATAGACAAATATATAGGCAGTTTGCCACGAGTTACAAAAAAGTCAGGTAAGGCACATAGTGAAGATATAGCTCGTAATCATGATTACATATTGCTATATTTCAATTCCGCAAATCAACAGTTCAATGGCATTGCATCAGATGAAAAAGGGTTTGACCGTACAGATGATTTTGTCCTAACCCGAGGTAAGTATAAATTAAACCAAACATTAGATTATGACTCCTTGTGGTATAATCCGACTATGGATTTTCCTCTGGAAGTTGATGGAATAGAATACTATCCAGGAGGAAGTAA
>CAVINS010000192.1:0-2072 GCA_963643925.1 Bacteroidaceae bacterium | reverse complement strand
GATTATTACATTGAATACAAAGATAGGTCTACAAAGATGAGTTCTCTTACTTTTGTAGAAAATGAGTTCTCTAATGACAATGCTAAAAAAGAAATTGGGCGATTAATGGATGCTAATGCTTTTGATTTTCCAAAACCTACATCCTTAATAAAAACTTTGTTACAATTGCCTATAAAAAAAGACCCAGTTATCCTCGACTTCTTCGCAGGCAGTGGTACCACCCTCCATGCCACTATGCAGTTGAATGCCGAGGACGGCGGCCATCGCCAGTGCATCCTCGTCACCAACAACGAGAATGGCATTTGCGAAAATGTAACCTATGAGCGCAACAAGCGAGTGATAAACGGTTATATTACTCCTAATGGCGAAAAGGTAGAAGGCTTGAAAGACAACAACCTCCGCTACTACCGCACATCATTTATCTCTCGCGACAAAACTAACAAGAACATGCGCGAGTTGGTGCGCCTCGCTACAGATATGCTCTGCATCCGCAATGACGTATATACCGAAGCACCATTCTACGAAAAGAACTTCAACAAGAACATAATCCGCTATTTCGCCAACGGCAAAAAGCGTATGCTCGTGATCTACGATGAGCGTGCCATTATCCCATTGGTAGAATTCATGGCAGGCCAACCCTATGACGGCATCAAGACGATGGTGTATGTATTCTCGCCAAGCAGCGACCCCTACACCGACGACTTTGAGGACGTGGCAGAACGAGTAACACTCTGTGCCCTGCCATCAGCCATCTATGAGGCATACAAACGGGTATTGCCAAAACGCAAGCCACAGTATCTTGAAGAGGCATTGAAAGAAATGCAGGCAAAAGCTGCCGAAGAACAAGCCGCAGAACAAGGAATGTTGAACTTTGAAAACAACAAGGAAGGAGGCGAAGCATGAAACAGATAAAATATCAGCAGAAAGCCGTAAGAGAGTTGGTGGACAAGACCATCGACTTGCTGAAACTCAACGGCAACCGACACACGCTCGTGTTCCAGGCACCCACAGGAGCCGGAAAGACCATTATGGCATCAGAGATGCTCCTGCGACTCAATACAGAGTTGCTGGAACGCCCCGATGCGCCATATACTGAGGTGGCATACATTTGGGTGGCTCCCAACAAACTGCATGAGCAGAGTTACTTCAAGATGAAGAACTATTTCACTGAGACGCAGGAACTGCACCCCGTAGTGTTCGATGACATGGACCACTCTGCCGACAGTTATATCCATCCAGGGGAAATCCTCTTCGTGAACTGGGAAAGCATCAACAAGGACAATGCCCTTATGATACGCGACTCCGAACAGGGGGCTTCCCTCTACGATATGACCCATCGCACCCAGCAGGAACACGAGATACCCATCGTGATGATTATCGACGAGGAACACATGTTTGGCGGTAAACAGGCAAAGAAGTCGGAGAAGGTGCTGCAGAATATTCAGCCCAAACTCGAAATCCGCATTTCTGCCACACCTATAACAAGCAATCCTGACGAGAAAGTGACGGTGCACCGACAGATGGTCATCGAGGAACAGATGATAAAAGAAGGAGTGGTCATTAATCCTGCGCTCGACTTCACCGACCCAAATTCATCACTCAACCAACACCTCATCCATCTGGCACTGAAGAAACGTGAGGAACTGGCAGAAGCCTACCGCAAACTGCGTGTAAGCATCAACCCTCTGTTGCTGATACAGTTGCCTAACGACGGTTCGGACGCTATGGACAGCGACGACATCTCCATCAAAGAAGAAGTGGTGCAGTATCTCAACGTGATAAAGGGTATCAACACTGCCAACGGCAAGCTTGCCGTATGGCTGAGCGGCGAGAAAGAGAACGTGGAAGGACTGGAGCAGCCCAACAACCACACCGAAGTGTTGCTTTTCAAACAGGCCATAGCCCTCGGGTGGGACTGCCCACGCGCCGCTGTGCTTCTCATCTTCCGAAAGATAGAGAGCTTCACGTTTGGCGCACAGACCGTGGGTCGCATCCTGCGCATGCCCGAGCAACGCTTCTACGAAGATGACCGCCTGAACAAGGGCTATGTCTACACCAACATCAGCCAGAAC
>CAVINS010000191.1:0-2677 GCA_963643925.1 Bacteroidaceae bacterium | reverse complement strand
CACTGTCGTTCTTGCCATAAAGCTTCTCATATTGCGCCAGTTCCAAGCCAAGATAGTTCTTCAGCGTCTCAGCTTCCATGTGTTTGGCTCCGCTCATGTCGAAGTGTAGCACGGGGTGTTTCACCCACTCCTTCTCGTAGTCGGCAATGGCAAGACCTTCGAAGAGTTCCTTCCGTCCCTCGAAGTAAGCCTGCAGGGTGGAGGCGAAGAGTGACTTTCCGAACCGCCTTGGGCGGCTCAGGAAGACGTATTTCATTTTCTTCTTCCGGAAGTCGACAATGTATTTCGTCTTGTCTACATAGAGGTATTCGCCTTCACGGATTTCCTTGAAAGATTGTATTCCCACGGGATAAAAGTTCACTATCGTTGTCATCGCCTTGCAACTTTATGGTTTCACGCGGCTAAGATACGGATTATTTCGTGAAAGAAGAAACCGGCTCTTAATAAAACGGCAATGTCCGCAAGACCGAGGTTTGTTCGGTGTTGCGGACACTGTCGTTTATGGAGTTCCCACAGGGTTTAGGGGAGTCTTTCAGCACCCCCTAAAACGGAGGTAGGGTATCAGTTCTCTACTTCGACGTTGCAGTTCCTCCATTTGCTCCAGTTATCATCAGAATGCCTATTATCGTAGACCGTCGAATTGACGTAAACTTTAAAGCCAGAGAAGTTACCGCTACCTTCTGGATTTTCCGGGAATTGTGAACAATTCGTCAAGTAGAGTGTCAAATTGTCGCAATCCGCGAATGCTTCCGAATAAACCTGCGTAATATTTCCTTCACACGTTATTGTTTCAATTCCTGTACAACCGCTGAACATCCCGTTTGGAATCACCGTCACTCCTGCTGGAAGAGTGATGCTTGTAAGGGCAGTACAGTTTTTGAATGCCTCAACCCCTATACTATTTAACTGCGAAGTGGCAGTAAACGTAACTTCGCTAAGCGCAGAACAGTTGTAGAATGCATATCCGCCTACACTTTGTACTGTTGAAGGAATCACAATCTTGGTGAGAGCGTCGCATCCACGGAATGCATCTTCGGGTATAGCCGTCAATGTGTTAGGCAACGTCAATTCCTTCAGCGTTTTGTTATTGCCCAACGACATGTTTTCATTGTCGTCAATGGTGGTTTCTGACAAGTCGAGCGACTCGATGGCAGTGTTCGTACGCAACGCCGATACATCACTGTAACTCATCGGGCCCACAATCTTCAGAGCCGAGCCTCCATTGAGGGTGTTGGCTATTGCTTCTGCTGTCACTTGTCCGACGGCTGTCACCGTGAGGATTGCGGGACCCTTCACCGTACTCTTCACCGTGCCGCTTCCCAAGTCGGTAGTTTCGTTCCACTTGTCGAGCGAGATTGTGCCGAGCGTGAGCTTGTCGGAGCTCATCTTCAGAGTGAGGGTGTACTGTGTGTTGGAGTTAAATGTTATGAGGTCCGCAGAGGTCCATTTGTAGCTCTTGCTGCCCAGATTGAAGCTGACAACCAAGTCATTTGCGACAACCTCTTGCGGCACCAGGATGGCCTCGTAGCTCACTATGTAGCCATTTGTGGTGGTGGGTTGGGTCACCGATGCGTCCGTGTAGGCCTTGATGTCGGTTGCGGCGGAGGTAGAGATATCTGAGAACGTGTTGTTTTCGAAGCTGTATGCGCGCTGTGTCTTCGTTCCGCTAATCATGAAGTCCGTAATGGGGTTCGTCGTGTAGTCCACGCCCTGGCCAAGGTCTACCGTTACGATGAGCTTCGACATCAGGTGTTTCAACTTCACGTCGATGGATTTCGTTGTAGGAGACACGTTCTTGTCGGTTGCCATAATCAGTGCATCGGAGTCGTCTATCGACGTTGTTTGGTCGGGCTGTACGCTGGGCTCCGAAGCCGTGCTGAAATCGAACGTGGCGGCTGTCACCTCCACGTTGGCACCGTCGCCTGCCCAATACATGGCGAGTGCCGGGTTGGCGGCGTCTTTGCCGTCGAACGATTCCCATGTGTCGCCGTTCTTTTTCATCAGGGCGTAGTAAGAGTACTTGTCCTTGTTGGGGTTCTTGATGTTGAGGTAGAACTGCTTCGGCATGTTGTCTTCGCTGTAGCCTGCCTTGGTCTGCATTTCGCCTACGATGGCGTTCACCGTGATGGGTGTACCTTCGGCCACGTAAGTAGCGGATGCGTTCTCTTCGTTGGAACAGCCCGCTTCCATCAGCGCAGCGGCTACCCAGATAGCTCCCGATGTGAGGGAGTGGAATGAATGCTTCATCTTGTATGTGTGTTTTATTTAAACAATTTTCTACTCCATATTTCGTGGGCTAAGATATGTGTTCCAACCCATACCTCCAAATTTTTTACAGCTTTTATTTGTTGCGAATGGGCAATTGGGCATCAGAAGTCCTCTTTTGGGGATGGACGCACGTTCGCGGAGATGTTCATCCGCTGCTCGCTTCGTCACGCCTCTTCCCGGACGATCCAGTCGCTGATGGTGCGCTGCTCGCTGTCGTAGTTCACACCTATTTTATACAGGCGCTTGCCGTCGGCGGTGTAGGGGATGAGGTAACCCTTGTCGTCAATCTGCCGGATGGCCTCCTCGGCGGAGCCGTCAAACTTCAGTTCGAAGACGAAGACGGCGTCGGGGAAATAGAGCACCGCGTCGGCACGGCCTATGGCGCTGTCCTCCTCCACTCGGATGAGAG
>CAVINS010000190.1:0-2703 GCA_963643925.1 Bacteroidaceae bacterium | reverse complement strand
TTTGGGGTTGCGAAGGCTTGACCTCAATAAGAATCCCTGATGGCATTACTAAAATTGAAGATTGCACATTTGTTATATGTATTTAACACCACCTCAGTAACCATTAGCAACTATGAGTAACACATAATAAAGCACTGATTGTCAGTAGACTTTTATATTTTAACACTTCAAGACCCGTTTTTGTTGGTTCCGGACTTTCCGCTTAATTTTGCACCATATTTCTACCGCGGAGAATCTTCGGGACTTTATTTTTGCAACTTTGTGAAGCATGTTTACCAGGGACTACATGTGTTTACAATGGTTGACAAACTTGGAGTAAGTAGATGCCGAGTGTAACATCGTGCATACAGTTGACATATGTTGACAACGGTTTACAAGGAGAGACTTGCAGCGGTAGGATGTAACGAAATGCAAATAACAAACTATCGCAGACAATGAACAGAACAAGGAAATGTGCCCTTTGTGGCAAGGAATTCACTCCACAGTCTGGCAGTCAGAAGTATTGCTCGGAGCAATGCGCAGAATCTGCCAAGCAACAGAAGAAGAGACAGAAGCGCGAGATGTTCAAGGCCATCGAGCCTATGACAAAGGTGCAGTGCCAGGAATATCTTTCTTTTGCAGATGCAGCCATACTTATGGGTTGCACACGCCAGTATATCTACAAGTTGGTGGGTCAGGGACAACTGAAGGCATCACGACTCAGCCGACGTATGGCTCTCATCAAGAAAACGGATATTGAAGAGATGCTTGATGCCAGTCCTTATCAGCGTGTTTTGCCTAGGGTAAAACCAAAGGGAAAGGCTACGAAACCCCAAACTGCAGAAAGCATCTACCAGAATGCAGATGAAGTGCTGGACTACTATTCCGGCGTAGATGTCATGCGTATATATAAGGTGAAGCAGTCGTGGCTGTATTCACAGGCAAAAGTCCATAAGATACCGATGTGCAAGATTGCCGGCAAAGTGTATTACAGCAAACGGCATATTGACGAGCATTTCAGCGGCGTGGATGTGAGCGGCATCACTGAGTGGCTAACTACGGGCGAGGTGGCCGCGACATATTCCATGCGCCCCGAAGCAGTGCGTGCCTATGTCCATCGCCACCATATCCCGAGCAAACGGGAGTATGGCAAGACTTACTACTCCAAGCAACACCTTGATGACCTGCGTCGAATGGATCTGAAGAGCGACGAGCGATACATGACAGTGGAGGATGTAAAACTGCAGTATGGTCTCTCGTCTGCTAATATCAGCCATATCGTACGTAAGAATAAGGTAGAAAAAGTCAAGGTAGGTGTCAGGAATATGCTGCTGAAGGCGGATATAGAACGAGTGATGAATGAACGAAAAATGAGAGGGTTATAAGGCCGATAGCACTCAAACAATACAAATGTCGGTTGATTCTGAAATGATTCTCAAATGACTCAAAATGACAATTGTCAGCATCCCATCATTTCTGAATTTTGCCGACGCTAAGAGGGTCTTAGCCACGAATGTCAAATTTCAACATCACTACATCTATGAACATCTGCAAGACAGTAACCCTCCGTACCCGACCTATCAAGAACGGCATGCAACTCTCGTTCTACCTCGACTACTATCCCGGTTATCGCGACGAGGAGAGCATGAAGACCATTCGCCATGAGTCGCTCGGAATCTACATCTATGCCAAGCCGAAGAACCAACGCGAGAAACTATACAACGAGACGATGACGGAAAAGGCAGAGGCCGTGCGCTGCAGCCGCTTTGAAAGTATCGTCAACGAGCGTTATGACTTCTTCGACCGTAACAAACTTCGTGGCAGTTTCCTTGAATACTTCCAGAAGAAGGCTGACAAGAAGAACCAGAAATGGCAGAACGTATGCAAGTATTTCTCCAAATTCGTGAACGGCAAGTGTACCTTTGAAGAAATCAATGTGGACCTGTGCAACAAGTTCATGGAATTTCTACTGGAAGCCCGTCAACTCACGCATCCTACACAGAAACTTCATCCCAATACCATTTCCGGCTACTGGTCCACTTTCCGTGCCGTACTCCACACCGCCTACCGTGAACACAAAATAAAGGAGAATCCAAACGGATATCTGGAGCGGATAGACACCATACCGACCGACAAGGAGCACCTCTCGCAACCCGAACTCATCAAGTTGGCCGAGACCGACTGCAACGAGCCGGAGTTGAAGAAAGCCTTCCTCTTCTCTTGCCTAACGGGACTGCGGAAGAGCGATATCCGCAACCTCACTTGGCAGAAGATACAGCCATATGGCAATGGAGGCATGTACATCACTGTTCGTATGCAGAAGACCAAGCAGCTCATCAACAATCCGGTCAGCACCGAAGCACTCGAACTGATTGGCTTTTATGAAGAGAATGCAGATCGCCAACCAACAGACAAGGTCTTCCCTGGTCTGAAGGAAAAGATGTTTCAGGCTCCGCTCAAGAACTGGATGAAGGCAGCAGGCATTACCAAGCACATCTCCTTCCACTGTGCCCGACACACCTTCGGTTCGTTGCAGGCAGATGCCGGCACCAGTATCTACGCCATCCAAAGAATGCTCGGTCACAAGAACGTGGAGACAACACAGATCTATGCCAATATGAGCGATGAGAGCAAACGTGAGTCAGTCAACCGTATCACGCTTAAAGCGCATGATGCAGCAATCTAAATCGTAAAAGGGGTTTCCGAGAAGGTACCCCCTTTTGC
>CAVINS010000189.1:0-2735 GCA_963643925.1 Bacteroidaceae bacterium | reverse complement strand
GGTTTATTTCCCATATTACACCTTATTTTATATGTATTATACTTGCAAAAATAATGTTTTTCCTATAAATAAAGCACAATTTCAACAAAATAATGCGTTTTTTCAATCAAAAAAATGATATTATGGTCAATTTTCCGCCAAACTTCCGTATTTTTGCATGCGTCAAACCGGTGATTTTACGGTTTTTATGTGAAAATATTTTTCTATGCAGATAGACCGCACAATAGTGTTTTACCTTTGCACATGAATTTAGTAACACTCTTAAATTTTTCAGATATGAAGGAACTCAGATGCCCCAAATGTGGAAATGTATTTCAAGTTGATGAAGCTGACTATGCTTCTATCGTCTCTCAGGTAAAGAACGCTGAATTTGAAGCAGAGATTGAACGTCGTCTCGCTGAGATAAGCAAGCGTTTCATGACCGAACAGCAACTGGCCAATGCAAAGAGCGAACAGAGTTTTCAGAAACAACTGTCCAAGAAAGACATTCTTCTTGGAGAGAAGGATGCTGCCATTGAGCGAATGAAGACTGAAAACGAGGGACAGATTGCACGTGTAAAGGGAGAACTGGGTGCAGAGATAGAACGTCTGAAGATGCAACTGCAAAACATCGAAAGCCAGAAACAGAGCGAACTGACTCTTGCCCTTGCTGAAAAAGACCAGACCATAGCACAACTGAACTCAACCATTGCGCAGAGCAACGACAAACTGCAGTTGGCAGTGATGGAGGAGCGCAACAAGGCGCAGGAGAACGTGCAGAAGAAAGAGACGGAACTGAGCCAACTACGTACAGACTTTGAGTTGCAGAAGCGCGAGGCACAGATTCACGAATCTGCCTTGATGAAGCGACATGAGGAAGAACTTCGCATGAAGCAGGAGCAGGTGGATTACTACAAGGACTTGAAGACCCGCATGTCGACCAAGATGGTCGGCGAGACGCTGGAGCAACATTGCAGCATAGAGTTTGAGCAATACATCCGCCCAATGATGCCTAACGCCTATTTCGACAAAGACAATGATGCTGCTGACGGAACGAAAGGTGATTTCATCTTCCGTGACTCGGAAGACGGCACGGAGTATATCTCCATCATGTTTGAGATGAAAAACGAGATGGACACCACTGCAACCAAGCACAAGAACGATGACTTCCTGAAGAAACTCGATGAGGACAGACGCAAGAAAGGCTGTGAGTTTGCTGTACTGGTGAGCCTGTTGGAGGCAGACAATGACCTGTACAACAACGGCATTGTCAACAAGAGTCATCTCTACCCGAAGATGTATGTCATCCGTCCGCAGTTCTTCGTGCCTTTCATCAACCTGCTGGTGCAGGCATCAAGAAAGAGTCTGGAATACAAGAAGCAACTCATCCTGGCACAGAGCAAGGAGGTTGACGTGACCAACTTCGAGGCCAAGATGGAAGACTTCAAATCGAAGTTCGGTCGCCATTATGAACTCGCTTCCAAAAAATTCGGTGAAGCCATCAAAGACATTGACGAGACCATCTCCCAACTACAGAAAGTGCGCGAAAATCTGGTAGGTAGCGAGAACAATCTGCGTCTGGCTAATCAAGACACCGATAAACTCACAATTCGCAAGTTGACCCACAAGAACCCTACAATGAAGGCTAAGTTCGAGGAGGCAAGAAGGAAGGTAAATGATTCTGTGCAAGTGACAGAGGCCGATGAGGATAAATCCGATTTGAAGAACTGATGAAATCATATCTTGAGATTCAGGTTCCGTTACGTTATGACGCATTGTGGTTCAAGGCACTGAGAGATGCCAGCAAAGGCATGCCTGCCAGATGGCAAACGGCATATTTCCATATCACTATGGCGTTTCTTGATGAGACGCCAAGTGATGTGGATCTCGCGCCCATGATAGACGAACAACTACGAACAGCCATAGCACCTGCTATAACATTTGACAAGCTGGATGTGTTCTCCACAATGTCAAATGATATGTATATCGTTAATCTGACGTGCACACATGTTCCAAACTCTTTTGCGAATCTTGTCAGTAAGATTAGAGAAGAAATTCAGAAATGTGGAGCGGTTATTGAATCAGATTTCAGACTGCATGTTACGTTGGGCAGAATCAAGAGTGCGACGGTCAACCTGTCGGAAATAGAAAAAGTGTTGGCATCAGTTGATATTCCTTCTTTTACATTGAGACTGACAGATATCGACTACAGATGGTTCAGAGGGAAAACCATTGGGTTATGGCATTTGCATTGATGCTGCATAACAATTAGAGCCTGCTTGTATCACTACAAACAGGCTCTGGTGTTTCAAAATAAATCTGTATGAACAAAACGTTATTTCGATAAGAGTACTACCGTGAAGCGGTTGGCTTCTTTCGGGGAGAACTGACTGATGCCGCCGAGACTGACGGCTTTCATCTGGTCTTTTTCTATGCCTCGCTTCATGAGTTGCTTGGCGATGTAGCGGGCGCGTTCCTTGCTCAGTTCGCGATTGATGTCGGAAGTACCTGTGGCACTGTCGGCAGCACCGGAGATGTGGATGGTCAGGTTCTGCTCCTTGGCTATCCTTGCAATCTCGTCGAGGTTGGCAAGCTGCGACTTGTCCACCAGTTTTGGCGGTATTCAACTTGAAGTAATTGCTTTATCATTGCCACGTTATTAGAAATTGCGCCGTAAGTGATTGATTTTCAGTGGCGGTTGTTTTGGGAGCAAATGTGATGTTCCCAAAATGTTCCAACAGCGTTGACAGGAAAGA
>CAVINS010000188.1:0-2824 GCA_963643925.1 Bacteroidaceae bacterium | reverse complement strand
TTCGAGCACACACTTGTACAGGTTGGTCTGCTGACCAACCAACAGCGGATAGTTGCAGTAGGCATTCATAAACGCCGTGCTGCAAGCCTGCTCGTTCTGCTCGCTGAGATACAATGACTTCAGCGCAGGGTTCTCCATGAAGAGCGAGAGCTTCTGGCGCACATCGGGAGCCGACACCTTGCGGATAGCCACCTCGGGGTATTTCTCCGCAATGATGTTAGCCTCGTTGAACTCCATCTTTATCCATGGCGGATTACCACAGATGATGTCAAAACCATCTCTCAGCCAGAACACCTCGATGAACTCCAGCATCGGGTGGAAGAAGCGGTAGCGTTTTGCCAGCCGGTCGGCAATCTGCAGACGGAGCGGTTCGTCCTCGGCAAAGAGCGAGGTGGAGCCGTGCTGCGCCGTGAGCAACTGCTCCTGCGTCTTGGTGACAATCTCCGACTCATCCTCCGTCATGCGCTGGCCATTGCCATATTCTGGCGTGTCCTCGCACACCATGCCCGAACCGGCACGCTCCAGTGCCTGACGCGTGCGGCGGTCAAGCAGGGCATTGTCCACATCGAGCAATGCCTCGATGTCAGCCCAATACTCCTCGCGGGTAGGCAGAGCCTCGGCATCTTCGTACTCCCAGAACCACAGCGCACACCAATAGTCCATCGCCAGCTTCAGTTTGCGATAGGCATTGTCGCGGCGGTAGCGCGTGTCGAAGAGTTCCTGCTTGCGGGCGTAGGTCTCCGCCTGCTCCTCGGCACGAAAGATGTCGGCGGAGATGGCATGCTCGGTGCCGTCCCATATCTCACGGCGGTTGTTGGTGTATTTGTCGATGGAGAGTTGGTCGGTGAAGTATTCCTTCAGCAGCACATCAATCTTTGCCGACAGGCGTTGCAGGATTTTGAACTCCGCATCGCCGATGGGGGCTGTCCAGTCCTTCAGCAGGGTTGCCATGCGTGTGTCCGCCTGTTTGTTGGCCTTCTTCTGCTCCTTGATGCTGCGCACGCCAAGCATGTTGGCATCGGGCAGGAGGAAGTGGTACACCTCGTTGATCGACCGGTTGACGCGGTTGGTGAAGAACTTCACCTTGTGCGGAGCCTTCTCCCACCACTTGTTGGGGGTGAGCGTGTTCTTGCCGCGGCTGACCGTCTTGCCTGCCACCACCTCCTCACGGCTGTACACCTTCAGCCATGCACCGATGACGGCATTGCCCACAGTCAGTCGGTTGGCAAAGAACGGCGTCTCCATGTCCTTGTGTATGACGTTGAGCCAGAGCGACAGTTTGCCCAGTTCGATGGCCGTAGGGTTGAGGTCCACACCATACACATTGTGCGTGGCGATGTAGGCTTTCACCTTCTGCAGTTCGTCGCGGTAGCGGTCGGGCGAGATGCGCCAGTTCTGGCGGCCCCGCTCGCGCAGTTGTTGCTGCTGGTAGGTGAGGTAAGCCTCAGCCACTTGGTTGATCACCTCGTTCTGGAAAGCAGCGGCACCCATCGCCGGCTCCAGTATCTTCAGTTCCAGCAATTCCGTAGCAGGACGCTTGCCGGTAGCCACCTCGTCGACGATGCTCTTCAGGGTGTATTTCACTGTACTGCGCGTGAGCACCTCCGGTGTGTAGTAGGACGCAGACTTCTGGCGGTCACGACCGTTCAGACGATAGACAAACGTACCCTTGGGGAGTATCTGCGGTTCGCCCGTCTCGGCGTTGCAGAGCACCTCACTGATGTCGAAGTCGCCCATGCGGCTGTAAGGCACGAGGAACGTGCCGTCCTCGGGTTTGCCTGCCTTGTGCACCTCGATATAGTCCTCCTCGGCATAGAAGCCACGGAAGGCAAGCAGACTCTCATAGACACTACCCAACTGGTTGACGCCCAGGTTGGCATAGCTGATGCGCCCGCAGTAGTTCTTCTTGCGCGAGAGCGAGAGGGCACGGATTATCTCCTGCCACTTCACGTTGCGTATCCTGACCGGGGCAAGGTGGTGGAGGTTCTTGTTGTTGAAGAGCGGCGAGTCGATGGGGCGCACGCGGAAACTCTTGCCCTGGCCCTGCGCGGCGTTGTGACCGTCGGAAAGGAGGGAGAAGAGGTGGCGTATGCTCTCGTCAAAGAAATAGCCGTTGCGGCTCTCGTCGGAGTTGAGGCGCACCATCTCCAGGTCGCGCAACGACTCGAGCGAGTAGCCACGGCTGTAGACATCATCGTTCAGCGGCAGTATCTCCAGTTCGCTGCGGCTCTCGGCATAGAAGAGGAAGAGCAACCTATATATAATAGTAAGGCAGTCATCCTTCACCTCCTGCTCGAAGGTATCGTCGGTATAGTCGGTGACGGGCAGTGAATTGTTTTGCTTCCACCAGTAGAGAGCCTCGTTGGCCAGCGTCTCCACGGCAAGGATGACGCCCTCCTTCAGGTCCTTCGTCACCTCGTAGGCATTCTTGTAACTCTCCTCGATGATGCTGTCCATGAGCACCATCTCGCCGTCGGCAGCCAGTGTCTGCTTGGCGCAGAGCATGTGGAAGAGTGCATAGTAGTTGCGGAAAGCCGGTATGCGTGCCTGGGCAAAGAGTTCGTCGAGTGAGAACTCCAGATAGGCACCTTTCGCCCACTTGTCCTTGTCGAACAGGAAGACGACATTGCCCGCCATCATCAGGATGAAGTGGGGGCGGCGCTCCTCGGGCAGGAGGAAGATATGGGTGACGGCCTTGTTGATGACGGCAGGCGAGATTTTGTATTTCTCCCGGTCGAGGTCGAACACGAAGCGCCACTGTCCGGCATAGTATTTCTGGTGGGGAGCGGTGCGGTCGGGCTCGGTCTCGTACTGCTGTTCGAAG
>CAVINS010000187.1:0-2842 GCA_963643925.1 Bacteroidaceae bacterium | reverse complement strand
TATTCTCCGTCGAGTGGCGGGCAGTACTCGATTTCCAGATTTTCTACTATGCCGTACCCGTTACTGTGCACCACTCCCTTGTAATACCCTCGCGAATCCTGGCTCATCTCAAATGCGCCGATGTAATATATACAGAATTCCACCCTACCGGCGGCAGAAACATCCGCAATCGGTATGCTGTAACCTTCACAAATATAATTTTGCAACAATGTTTTTGTGTTGCGGAAAGTATAGAATGTCGTGGGTGAGGACGGCGCGTCTATATCGTCACGCAAAATGTAAAAGTACCCCTTTTCTTTATGTGTGCCGCCGTTGTACCAATACCTGCCACCAATGCTCAAACTGCATATCATGATATATTGACAATCATACCGTCTTGTCAGTACCGGCCCACGCTGGTTTATCTCCGGGTGCAATGAATTGGTCGGTGCTACTCCGTACCACATGTTTCCCGATATGCAGATACCACCTTGCGTGGCATTGAATCCGTCCATGTTCCGAATGGCGACGAGGGGTTTGTTAAATGTCTGCACCAGCCGGCGAGTGATTTCTTCGTACAGTTCGGTAGGCATGGTTATATACGTCGTCCCTCCACCAGCTGCCGGCATATCGTCAACCGTAAAGTCGCCCAAATAGTAATGGTGGCCGTTCGTGTTTCCGACAAGTTCCGAATTGAGAAGATATAATCTTTGGTGGAAATCGTAATTGTATTTGCTACCGCCCACATCAGAGCCAGAGCCCTCGTCTTCGGAAGTCCCCGTGTTGTAGTAGTCCTCTTTGAGATAACACGCGCCATACCGCCACAAAATGTTCTTCTTTCCTTGCGTATCCACGTCGGTAATATCCTCGCTCACGGCATCGCCTACCGCAAATACCCCATCCACCTGGCTCGTTTCGTACCTGAACATCTGTATTTCCTTGTTCGCGGATGTGGCATACTGCACAACCTTCCAGCTGATTTTCTGTCCTGGGGATATAGCAGTACTACCGGGGTACATGTAATAAGGTTCGTCAGCAATCAGCGATTTCAAAAACTTCATCTGTGCAGGTGCTACAACCGGCAAAATCTTTCCCAGACTATCACCACCGGCTCTCATACTGATATCGTTGACCGGGTTGTATATCACAATACCATGACTACCCGTAGGATGAACACTGTTGATAGCTTTCTGCACATAGTCGCTGAATGTCACATTGGCAAACGACAGGGCACTGCTCATCTCTACGCCCGAAGAAATTTTAGTATCAGCCGGGGAAATAATGAACCAATCCTTGCCATTGCTGAACAGGGTACAGCCAAACAAGGTCATGAACTCGGACACGATGCTGTATAGAGAATCCATACTCACTTCATCATCATTGTCGTTGGTATACGCCCACTTGCCGGTTGCCGTCGATATTCCGAAGGTATTGTCAAGGTTGCTCACGACAGGAAAAGCATTGCCCATATGGATATATTGCGTGGCGTAACCCTCGCCCTTGTTTATAAAACTGTCAATACACTCCTGAAAGATTTCCCTCAATGTGACCGCCGTATCATGTGCCGCCATGTTTACCGATTCAAGATGGCCCAAATCATCCACGGCATTATATGTCAGCTCGTCATTCGTTGAAGAGAAAGTCTGGTCCAATACGTCGGCAGTCAGCCACCCCATCCATATAACATCAACACCCCGTTTCAATATCACCCGGAAGCGGTTATTGTCGGTCAGGTCGAACATATCCTGATAATTGCACACCACGCTGATGCTTGCAGTCGTGGGGCGCATGGGCTTCATGAGGTCATCTCTGCCCGTCTGCTGGATGACAAACGGACTACCTCCGGCAGTAAGTTGTATTGTCTGGTCGCCCTGCGTCTGCAAATCGTATATATACAGGGACAGTGTTTCGCCACTATAATCTTCCCACTGCATTAAATATGTCTTATTCATAGACGCGATCTCCTTCTGTAATTAGTCGTTACAATATGAATATCCTCTCCCTTGACGATGGCGCGTGTTCCGCCCATGCCAATCGACAAAGCATCGCCATGGATGGCGTCAAAAAGTTTTTTCTGGTCGGCCTCGTTGATTACCATCTCGCCACTGTTCACGGCGATGGCCAGTCTGTCCGACTTGTAACTCTGCCCAGCAATCACACCTGATGCCGCCTTCACTATACCGCCGGTATTCAATCCGAGCAGTTTTCCTCCCGTGTTTGCCCACACCGCCGTGGTGAGCAAACCTATTGCCGTCGTATTGGCAACAACCGAGGCCGTATTTGCCGCCTGACTACCAGTCGAAAAAACAGAAATAACAGTATTAACCCCCTGGATGATGGATGTGAGAGCCTGTATCACGTTGATGGCATCTTGTATTCCTTCGGGTATTTCAAGTCCGAGTTGCTCCAGTCCGTTGAGTGTTTGGGTGACGCCACCGACAGCGGTACTGAGATCCTCGATGGCATCTGCCACTTTCTCAGTTCCCTTCTTGTCTTTCTTCTCGTCCTTGCCTGTTCCGATATGGCGAGTCAAGTCTGCACCTTCACCACGGTCATAGTCTTCGCCGGTCACCATCTTCCACAACTCGTCGTTGCTCATTCCGGCTTTTTCCTTCTGCCAATTCTGCTGAAAGTTTGAGAATCCGTATATATTATCCAACCCCTTGTCGGCAGTGTCGGCAGAAACAATACCAGGAGCGTTGATAACAATAGGCTGTGTGGTGTTAATCTTATTACCACCGCCACCGCTTCCGCTACCACCACCGCTACCAACATCCGGCAAAGCCGGGATTCCTGCCGAAGAACCAGAGCCAAGGATGGACTGCGCGCCCTTTTGATATTCCGCCTTGCTTGCCCTGATGGC
>CAVINS010000186.1:0-2884 GCA_963643925.1 Bacteroidaceae bacterium | reverse complement strand
GCTACCCTCCGTGCTGTCTATTATAAGGTATATTAGCCTCAATAACCGCTTATCTGATAATATCGGCGATTTGGTACCGCCTGTAGCGGTGTTTTGGTACCGCTGATTCACGCTGTCGGATTTTTCGTAGCGGAAGTGTGGTACCGTTCAAACAATCGTTCTTTGACATAATGGCTCAGCAGCGTGTGTAGCGGAGGTTTGGTACCGCATATTTTCATGTTCTATACATATGTCTTGCAAAGCGCTTATATTAGTGTCGGAATGGAACACATGAGTCCATTCGTATCTAATGTTAAACGTCTAAACACAAGATTATGTTAAGACAAAGAGAAATCCTAAGCTTGCTCTGCCAAGGACAGTCGCAGAAGTCAATCTGTTCTACCGTCCACTGCAGCAAGCGCAGTGTCTCGGAGGTCAGCAAGGCTGCCCGTGACACAGGCAAGAGCTACGGAGAATTGCTTGCGCTCTCCGATAGCGAGTTACTCACTATCCTCTCTCCGCAAGAGTCGCTACAAGCAGAAGATCCACGCAAGGCAGAACTGGAGCTTCTTATGCCCGAGGTGTTGAAACTTCTCAAAGGCAAGCATGCCACGATGCAGTTTATTCACGAGACATTCTACAAGAAGCAGCACCCCGACGGCTATGGCTATACCCAGTTCAAGTTGCATGTCAGGAAGTACCGCGAGTCGCACGACTACTCGTACCATAACGACTACGAGCCGGGTGAGCAAATGCAGATAGACTTTGCCGGTGATGCGCTCTATCTTACAGACCGCAAGACCGGAAAGCCGCAAAAGCTTGTGGTGCTGGTGTGTGTAATGCCTTACAGTAACCTGCCCTTCATGATGGCCATGCCAAAGGCTACCACTGAGTGGTTCTTCCACGGCTTGAACAAGGCACTTGAATTTATGGGGGCATTACCCAAGGAGGCTAAGAGTGACAACATGAAGCAGTGGGCGGCAAAGTCCGAACGCTACAGTCTCACGCTTTCTGACGGCACCGTGGAATGGGCGACCTACTACGGCATCGAGCCTACCGCCTGCAGAGTGCGGCAACCTCGCGACAAGGGCCCTGTGGAGAGTGCGGTCAATCATCTCTATCATTACATCTACGCACGTATAGAAAATGACACCTTCTATGAACTCGAGGATATCAACAGCCGCATCTGGGAGCTTTTGGACGAGTATTGCTCGCTTCCTTACAAAGGCAGTAGCAGGTGGGAGATTTTCGAGAAGTATGAGTTGCCGAACATGCGTCCTCTGCCACAGCAGATGTACCGTTTCCGTATGCGCAAGGAGGTAAAGCTCGGCGCATCATATCACGTCTGTGTAGGCTCGGAGCGCCACTTCTACAGTGTGCCCCACAAGTATGTGGGAGAGATGGTTAAAGTCATGTGGGACGTGACATCCGTAGAGATATATGCGGAGGGGAAACTTGTATGGACGCATGACCGCAAGTACGACCCGTACGGTTATACGACTGTGAAAGAACATATGCCGGAGTCACACCTCGCATACGAGCACAACCGCAGTCAGAATGCAGCGACACTCATCGACCGTGCCCGACGTGTCGGCCCGTTTACAATGTGGGCTGTGGAGAACATCCTGCAACGCACCACCTTCCCTCAGCAGGCATACGGCACGTGCAACGGTGTGCTATCCCTGGGTAGGACTTACGGATATGACCGCCTCGAGTCAGCCGCTGCTCTCATGAAGGCTGAGACAGGCAAGGCCGGATACAAACTGCTGTCCAATATCCTAAAGAACAACCGTGACAAGGCTGCGGCCAACACCATCATATCAAAGACTCCTCTGAACGACAATGTACGTGGTGCGTCCGCCTTCAGGAGCATTGTTTCACATAAAGACAAGCCTGAATCATGAGCACACAAACAACAATCAGCCAACTGAAGGATTTGGGGCTTCATGGCATGGCAGAGGCCTTTGAAGCGATGATGGTATTGCCATCACAGAAACGTCCGGGGCTTGACAGGGCCGTGGAGAAGATGGTGCAGATGGAGGCATGTATGCGTGACAAGAAAATCACGGAGAGGCTTCTGAAAGCCGCAAAACTCAGATACAAGGTGTTCATTGAAGACATTACCTGCTCTACAGAGCGCAATCTTACAGAAAGCCAACTGGCAGAAGTGGCAGATTGCAACTTCATACGCCGAGGGGACAATCTGCTCATCACCGGTCTTACTGGATGTGGCAAGTCCTATCTTGCGTGTGCTCTTGGCCATCAGGCTTGCTCTATCGGGATATCCACCCTCTTCCTTAGCATGAACCACTTTGCTGACGAACTGACAAAGGCGCGTCTTGAGGGTACATACCAGAAGCTCATCAAGAAACTCGGGAAGAAAGACTTGCTCATACTCGATGACTTTGGTTTGCAACCACTGACACCGGAAGCACGGCTTGCTTTGCTTACCTTGCTCGAGGACAGGTATGAAGAAAAGTCTGTCATCATCACTTCCCAATTACCTTTGGATAGATGGTATGACTACATTGCCGAGCCAACTCTAGCCGACGCAATTATGGACAGACTCATCAACTCGTCGGAGCACATCGAACTCAAGGGTGAAACTTTGCGTCACAACAGAAGACGTAAATAACACCATCAAATCACACTAACTCAGGGTGCCCCACAGCATAGTCTGCATGGCACCCTTTGACAGCGTGTGTAGCGGAGGTTTGGTACCGGTACCATCCGACCGCTATAAGCGGTACCACGCATCCGCTCCGCACGGTACCATCAGACCGCTACAACGGTACCATTGGAGCGATATTCTCAAATAATGTCCTTTGTTCTCATAAATAAAGCCGAAATCACCCTTCTTGGAGTTCTTTGTACCAGACACTCCATTTTTGTAAGTCAATGCGTT
>CAVINS010000185.1:0-2951 GCA_963643925.1 Bacteroidaceae bacterium | reverse complement strand
GAAAAAGAAATATCAGAGCTACTGATGGATGACGAGATACAGAAACAAAGCGGTGTTATCCCCTATGTACTGACCCGTGACGAACATTATCTCGATCTTCGCTCCTTTCCTGAAAAGACAAAACTTGCCACGTGGGAACGCCAAAAGCACAAATGTTCCCGTTGCGGACGCGAATTCAACTTTGAGCAAATGGAAGGCGACCATATCACGCCCTGGCGCGATGGAGGCCGAACCGTCGACAGCAACTGTCAGATGCTCTGCCGCGAATGCAATCGTCGCAAGGGTTGCGAGTAACTGATGCAATCGTCGAACAAGAACGGAATGACACCTACATAGGCTACAGTGTCATCATCGGTCCATGGTTTCTGCGTGCCGTCGAGCATCACAATCTTGCGGATTTTCTTTGGCAACTTGGAAAATTTTCCTGCACAACGCAAATAGGTTGCGTAGTAATGTTATAAGTTTGCAGAAATTCACAAGAAGTTCAACTTTAAACCGATAACAATATGATGCGTAGAATAAGCAACGGGGAACCAGTATTCCACACTCATGTATGTTCTGAAGCCCGTAGAGGCAAGGTAATGACTGCGGAAGAACTTCATGATTTCGCAGTGCAATGCTTGATGGAAGAATATGGTGATACGAGGGCGGATGTAGTGAAGTATGACAAGACTCATGACTCCCAACCGGACTTTTATTTTGTAAACAATGGTACACGTTCAAACTTTTCTACCAACAGGAAGAAGAAGGTGAATGTTCTCGTGATATATAAGGACAATATCGATGGTGACATTTCTGGCATCGATACCTCTTGGTTGGTGGAGGACTATCGCCGCAATGGGACTATTCCACGTATCACTTTTGCCTCTGCTTGGTGTATAGCTGATGAAAATGGAGAGAACGGCAAACCTGCAATCTGTGGAGGTGATTTCTGCTTCAAGTATTATTCTGTCAGTGTCTTGCCGGATGAAGAAAACCAAAGATTGGAAAAAAAACTTTCTCCAGTAGAACTTGCTGTCAAATATGCCGAGGCCTGGCGGCATTTTGATGCCTCCATCGTAGAGCCTTATCTCGACAAGGACTTTCACTATGCGTCAGACTGGGTGTTTGACGAAATGCCTTGTCGAGCCGAGTACATGGATTATTTCAAACCCAAACTTGACACGTTTAGTCGTAGTACTAACAAGTATGAGGTTTTCATAGGGCGAAATCATCAGACAGAACAAGTGTGTCTGATAATAAAACAACACGAACTGTCTGCTTTGGTATTGGAAAGCGCGAATGGAAGAATCACGTCAGCGCGCATGATGGAGTATGACAGAAAGTTTAAGCCGTTCAACCCTGATGATGAACTCTACATGGACCATGGCGACCACCTGGATGCGATTATGCCAGCCAACTTATTGATACACAATCGTCTTGAGGATATTATTGAAGAGTCGATTGTCTGGAAGAAGGCTTGCACTCGGGTAACAACAGAGGATTTATATGAAGAAAGGACCGATGTGATTTCCTTGGTTTATGGGGAAGATACTATAAAACTACTTACCACATTGGCTTATAACAAGAAGAGTAACACCACTATGTTTATGTCCATATACCCTGTCTGTGAAGGCGTTCCTATTGAGGTATTGATAGACAAGGTTTTGGAATGGGACAACCAAGTAGAAGCTACAGTCTACTGTTCATTTGGGGAAATAAAGTTCGCGTTCTTTGCCATTGATTACTACTGCAACAAGCGTAAGTATGTGGTTGGCAACACTCTGACAATCGACTTGGCAGCCTTGGCCATGAAAGCAAGAGAAGCCAGACGTAGTTTCAGCTTTGAAGGACAGCAAGCTATTGACTGGTTGGCCAAGATAGGACGAACCCCAACGTATGACGAGAAAGGAAACGTGGAACCTGTCCGATTCAGTATGGAAAATTTGGTTTCATACCTGAATACCGACTCCAAATGTCCGGACGAAGCAGAGTTCCAGTCCCCTGTCGGCAAAATAGAAAAGGCATCTATCTTGGGCATTGACTTCTTCAAAACGATGATTATAATCGGTCGAAGAGACACAGATGAGGGAGAACTGGAGGTCTCTGTTCCTCTATATTTCCGTCAGGACTTCTTCCCTACTGTAAAAGAAGGAGACCCAGTAAGCGGTTGGCTTTGGCTTATGGGTTCTATTGCAGGACAACATGAACAAGGCAACGATGAAGACATAGACGAGGTGGACTATCATTTGGGTAAAATGGCAGCGGACTTTGACGATTTTATGTATGAGTGTGATTTCAAGACCTTTGACAATTTGATGTTTGTCCTGGACAAGTTGCCACTATTGAAGATTCGTGATGGTTATGAACTGGATGCTTTCCAAAAGGGTGATAGTTATGGGTCAAGGTTTCAGGCTTACTGCTGCAAGGCTGGCTCTGTAGTACAATATAACCCCTCAACGCATGGCAAATACGATGATAGTATGTATATCCAAGGTACAATTGGTTACGATGAAGCAGAGAGTGTACCTGATTATATGCCTTATTTCAATGTGCCTTTCACAAAAGAAGGCATTTTGCAGGCATGGTTGTTGAGAAACCTAACAGATTTTATGCCTCTTGGCTGGCATGCCTGCTATGGTTCTAAGACATTTGTCTTTGAGACCAGTAGAATAGAAAATATGTTTAGTCCGGAGAAAACCAGCGACAGAATGAAAGTACGTGAACAAGTGTTGGCACTTGATTTGGAAACATTGCTGCCAAAAGTTTCTATCTTCGGTAACCGTGCAACGCTCGAATACGCTTATTGGAACGATTGGAGCGGACTGGTAAAGATGACGGTGGATGTAGAGAAAGATGGTGACTCTGTGAAGTTTGGAGAACCTTCAAGTGAAGTGCTGGTGGCATACAGGTCAGGACTTAGATTTTAACATGACAATAAATTAAGCGGAACAATATGAGTACCTACATAA
>CAVINS010000184.1:0-2969 GCA_963643925.1 Bacteroidaceae bacterium | reverse complement strand
GCGCAAGCAGGTCGATGGAGCCATTGAAACTTGCCATAGTGTTGTTGGTGTTTATTGTTTTTGTTTTTGAAATTATATCGCATCAAATAGTGTGCGGACGTTTGATTCTTGCTCTGCTTGCTTGCAGTTCTTGATAGCCTCGTTGAAATAACTTTCCTTCAGTTCAAATCCCATACCTTTCCGATTCATCTTGATAGCCTGATAAACTTCGGAACCAATGCCGAGGAATGGAGTTAAAACGGTGTCGCCTTCATTAGACCATAATGTGATAGCGCGTTCTATGGTATCGAGCTGCAAAGGGCAAATATGCTTTTCGTCGTTACCGTCTCGTCCGCTATGAGCATTCAGAGTGTTAGTATAGTTAATGTCCATCCATACCGGAGAAGCATATTTCTGCCATGTGTCTACACTTATATCGCAATGTACAGGGTGATCGTGTTCTCCTTCCTTGCGGAATACCATAAGGTAGTCAGGAATACCCACACGGCTCATAGCAGCATCCTTTTTTATCTGCTTATGAAGAAGTCCGAGGGCTTTAGTGCGCTGCATCTCGGTCACAGGGTTCTTCCATATCGTTACGCGAGAATGGTAAACGAAACCTACTTCTTGGAATGCTTCGAGTATCATGCCGGAGAAGTCACGCAGGCCGATATATCCTTCTTTGCCTTTCTGAATAGGCAAGTCCATGCAATGCACGGCGACGTTGCGACCGCTCCACATTACGCGGTACAGTTCCTTCACCAAATATTTGAATGCAGTAAAGAACTCTTTATAGTCTTTCGAGTTACCCATATCTTCCAACTTGTCGGAATATGTGTAAAGTTCTGCGAACGGAGGCGAGAATATCGAGAAACCGATACTTTCATCTGGAACATTCTGAATGAGCTGCACGCAGTCGCCTAACTGGATATTGCAGCTATCAGACGTATAACTTTTTTCTACTTCCATAGTTTTGAGTTTTATTTGGTTGTTGATGTTTCTGCCCATAGCAACGGTCATTGCATGTTGCATATCAATGAACGACTTTTGCTTCTGTTCAAACGAAGTCTTTACGTTCTGCATGGTGTCGAGCGTGATAAGGTGAATGTTTACTTCTTCGGTCTGCCCGAAACGATATGAACGACGGATGCCTTGGTATGTTGCCTCAAACGAGAAATCAAGAGAAGCAAACAACTGATTGTGGCAGTTCTGATAGTTCAATCCGAAAGAAGCGATCTTCAGCTTCGTTACCAACACACGGAAATCACCGTTGGCAAAACCTAAAAGTTTTTCCTTCTTGTATTCTTTATTATCGCTACCTTTTACTTCTACAGCATCAGGAATCAACTCGCGAAGAGCCTTACCTTCTTCATCATGGCCAATCCAAATCAGCCAATTCTCTTTAGACGTGTTCACGATTTCTGCCACTTTCGCCATACGAATGTTTATCGTGCGACGAAGTTCTTTGTGGTAATCTGTAGCAGATACCGACATATCATTGAACAGCATTCCGTTGTCTTTCTTGTCGGTGACGATATAGTCTTCAATGACGTTAAGTTCGGGGAGATCATATCCGTCGTTATCAAAACCTATATCAGAAGGTTTGCTCAACATCACTGCCCAAGTGGAAACGAAATCCCAAAAATCTTGCTTTGCATGACCTTTCAATCTCCAATCTGAAGTAGAACCACCATCATGGACAAAATACATAGCCAGCATTTCGTTGCGAGTCATTACGTTCAAAAACTCCGCATGGTTGCAAAGCTCTGTTGTGTCGTTAGGCGATGGAGTAGCAGTGCAGCACAACTTATAAGGAGTGCGTGCGAAAGCATCAATCAGCGCGGTGCGTGTTTTTCCGGCAAAATTCTTCAGAATAGAACTTTCATCCAATACGATACCACCAAAAACATCAGCATTGACATTATCCATATTGTCATAATTGGTGATATAGATACATGATGCCATGTCATCATTTCCCATTGATGTAATTTCGTTGACTGTATAGCCGAATCTTTCGCCCTCTTTGATGGTCTGGCCAATCACGCCAAGAGGGGCGAGTATCAGCACGGGACGGTCGATATGATTTACCACATGTTGCGCCCACTCAAGTTGCTGCAATGTTTTGCCCAGTCCGCAATCTTCAAACATTGCGAAACGTCCAGCCTTCAAAGCACGCTTTACGCAGTACTTTTGAAATGGGAATAATGCGGTGTTTATTTGTTCGTCGGTAACATCAAAACCGCTCTCTTGAACGGAAGTCTGCTTATGCTGCAGGAAATCCAAATAGTCATTCAGTTCGTTCATATTCTTTTTATTGTTAGTATTAAAATGTTTCGTTAGAACGGCATGTCGTCCATGTTGATTTGGAGTGTTGCCGGTTGTTCTGTTGTTTGTTGCATTCGTCTGCCCTGCTTGCGCTGCTGGTAGTTCTTCCATCTTTCCAGTTCATCGGGCGTGAGTGTCACGATATTGCCGTTCTCGTCGCGGTGGGGCAGTGGGTCGGGCATCTCGGTGTAGACCTTAACCATGCGCTTGAGGGTGGCATAGTCGTCGGGAACATTATCCTTGCCCGGTCGGAAGAAGAAGAAGACGTGTTTGCTCTTCTGCAAGTATCGGATGTATTTCGGTTCGATGGTGTTGTCGTTTTCCCATTCCCGTCCTACAAAGTACTCCTGCGTCACCCATGCCGTCAGACGGAAGCAATGGCGCTGTTTGTCGCTGTCGTTCTCGAAGAGGTGCTTCGGGTTGCAGATGATGTTTTCATTCTCGCAATAGTCGTATATCTTCTTCTTGAAGGTGGCCCGGCTGTATTCCTTGCTCTTGCCCTCGGAAGCATCAGCCCAGTCGCGCATAAACTCGTTGAACATGTCGTCGGTGCATATCGGCACGCAGTAGACCTCCGGTCGGGCAAAGAACCACTCGAAGTAGCGCACGATGCTCTCGGTGAGCTTCTGCACCATCTGGCGGCGACGGACGTTCTGCTGGGGTGC
>CAVINS010000183.1:0-2985 GCA_963643925.1 Bacteroidaceae bacterium | reverse complement strand
GATAACTTCTGGTGGAGTTGATATGGTCGGCCACAGCCGCCCACTTTTGCTTGTAAGTGGTCAGCACGCTGTCTGCCACGTATATGACATAGTCTTCGGGCAGGCCGCGGAAGGCTGCAGCGATGTCGCCCTCCGCAGGAACTGGGTTCGTCACGAAGAAGCTCTTGATGTTGCTGCCATTAAATGCATCAGCCCCAATGGTGCTAACCTTTACAGGAATGGTGAGTTTTGCAAGCAGTTCGTTGCCTTTGAAGGCTTCGCTCTCAATGGAGAGAATGCTTGTGGGCAATTTTATGCTCTGCAACTTACTGCAGCCGCGGAACATGCCGCTATAAACCGTATTGAGCCCACACGTACCGAATGCGCGGAACTCATCGAAGGTCTCGATATCGGTTCCAGAGAAGAGATTTTTCAGCTCATCCGGAGATGCAAGTGTGGCATCAATGTAGTCATAGTCAACCAGGTTGGTGCTTGCCATATACTTGTAGTCCTCGAGGAGTTCAAGCACTTTGCTGTCCTGCGGCTCAAAGAAGCATGGAGCGAACTTGTCCTTGTATTCCGCCCAAGTGGAATAGAAGTTGAAATAGGCTTCCTTGTTGAGGTCAAATTTCAGACGTAGGTTGTCGCATCCATCGAACACGCCCTTGCCCAGTGAAATCTCATATGGCGAGAGTTTCACAAGCTCAAAGTCATCGCCTGTCGTGGGATAAAGGAGTTCCACATCGCGCAGGTTCTTGCAGTTGGCAAACGCATAGTCACCAATTGTTATATTGAAGTCGGTGTAGACTTCCCCGCTCACGCTGTATTTGTCGACTATTTCTATCGACTTCAAGTTGGTATTGTCCTTGAAGGCATTACTCTTGATGTTGTCGAGTTTGTAGTTATTGAAGATGCCATAGTCGTTGATGAGATATAAGCGGCCATTGTCGTCGTTCAGGCTCTCGTCATCGGCACTGACAATGTCCACATGGTCAATGTCATGGCTGCCCACTTGTGTTTCGAGCGGTATGGTGTTGTTGTCGTAGGTAAGACTATAGTTGGCTCCCAATGCCGTAAAGTCTATCACGTCTTCAACATCGACGCCAACAAACATGCCACTGTACTTGCCCCAATAGTCATCGTCCTTGAATTCCTGAAGAACGTCATTGCCTACACGAATCTTCACTTTCGTTGTGTCCAGTCCGGCAAATATGTCGTGACCAGTGGGAATGAAGTTGTCAGGGGTGAGTGATTTGTAGCGTTTGTCATAAGAGGTCCATCCTGGACGGCAGATACTCTTAATGACCAAATCGATGGTTTCCAGATTGTCGCACCCTGCGAAGCAAGAGTCGGGGATGCTCAGCACCAACGGGTCGTACGACAGTACGCGGTCCTGTCGGTCCTGGAATTGCACTGTTCTCAGGTTTTTCCTGTTACGGAAGGCGTTGGAATCGATATCTACAGTGCGATAGCGGAGTGTGGAAGCTGATTCGTATCCCGGGTCGGCGTATATCGTGGCGGTGGTGACATCGTCGGCAACTGACTTGACATACATATGGGGAACATTTGTACGTGTTTCCGTTTCCACCCAGTTGGCACCGTTGATGGTCCATGTGGGGTTCTTGGCAAAGTTCTTCAGTGTACGTCCCACCACATAGTTGGCAGCGATGTTCATGGCGGCGGGGGTTATTGCTCTGAGAAGCGACAGTCGCGACATACTTATTTGCTCCGCACATGCCGCTATGCTCTCCGAGATGCCCTCCAACCTGTTCATGTAGGTGGTGAGGCCTACCAGATGGCTATTTAATGCATCGGCTTCAAAACCTACAAGTTTAATGAGATGATATCCATCGTCGTGCCATTCCATATTGTAGAGCCAGTCAGTGATGACATCGATATCCTCGTGTATTCGGCTGATGGCATGATCCAGACCCCTATATTCCCTTGCGGGGTTAAGAATGTTGACATCGAAATTACTACCATCCGGGTCTGGGAAAAGGTCGGTGCTGTGCTTGTTTACATATTTGATTGCCGCCTTGTTGTATTCATTCATCGCATTCTGCGACGCACTCATTGCCTTGATGGCAGAGACGGAAGAGGCTATGCTCTGTATCAGTGAAGCCACTTGATAGATTTCCACAGCGATGATAGGTATATTCCACAGCGAAGTCTGCATTCTTGTTGTTTCGGATGTAGGAATGGTGTTAAGAGCCTTGGCTGCGTAGTCGTAGGTTATGCCTTCCTTAACTATAGGGTCTTTGTCGACTGGCAGGTAGTCGGAAGCCACGATGTAATCTTTGTACTGGCTCCAGTTGGCATCGCGGAGGAAATCGTCATAAAGATCTGGCAAGACGTGGATACGGAAGTTTTCTCCTACTCCGCTAAACACATTCTCGCCGATGAATATCTCTGAGGGTTTTATGGCCTCGTAGCGGTTTGTGCCATCGGTGGCAAGATAGTACATGTTAAGTTCCTTCAAGTTAGTGCAACCCTTGAAGGTTTCGTCTGGAATGACAAGCGAGAGTTGTGTATTGGCGTTGCTCACGTTGCTAGCGCAGTCTTCGAAGACGATGCTCTTGATGTTGCTGTTGTTTTGGAAACCAGTCGACGACAAGGCGATGGTCTTATAGTTGTAGGAGGTGCCTATGTCGTTGTAGATTTTCAGCTCACCTTTGTCGCTGTCAAAATTGTCATTGTTCACACCGCTTGCTATCACGTAGTAAACGTTGTTCTCGTTGTCGGGCACTAGCACACTGCTCGGCTTGAAGTTGCGGTATTTACTTATCCAAGGAGTGACATATGCCTCCATGGCCTCAGCATCCTTGTTGGTGTAGTAGGTCTTGCCGTCATCAGATCTACAATAGGAATACTGAACACCAGCCTCTTCTTCATCGGGCCACAGGAAGTCGACAGCTTCGAAGTACTGGCTGTATTGGCTCCAGTTTGCGTCTGCTCTGAAAGCGTCCACCATAGCTGCTGGTATGCGTATCTTAAAGTCGTCGGCGC
>CAVINS010000182.1:0-2996 GCA_963643925.1 Bacteroidaceae bacterium | reverse complement strand
AATCTGCGTTTCGCCATAAGTTGTAGTAAACTCTTCAAGCATTCTGTTTCTCTTCTTCAGGAAATTATTGTAGTATCTAAAACGTACATCGATATCACCTTCTTTAAGAAGCCCTTTTTCTTTCAGAAAAGAAAACGACCCATATCCTAAGGCAGCTGTACCCCTATTGTTGTCTGTCAGTGAAAGACCTGATATACAAACATAGTTCTTGCTTATGTTTTTTCCCATTTCTTTGTTTCAAAATTATATTGTTTGACTACTTTGGCAGGATTGCCTGCCACGATGCTGTAGGGCGGCACGTCCTTTGTCACTACTGCCCGGGCGGCAACGATGCTATGGCGACCGATATGTACCCCTGACAGAATCTCACAGCTGAAGCCCAGCCAGCACTGGTCTTCGATGATGACCGGTCCTTTGGTGATAAGCCGTTGCCGGGATATCGGCATATTGATGTCCTCGTAGCCGTGACTGTGGTCGGTGATATGTACATAACCGGCAAAGAGCACGTTCTTGCCAATTTCGACTCGGTCTATTGCTGCCAGGCTGGAGTGCTTGCCAATCCAGGTGCCGTCGCCGATAATGATTTTCGGATTGTATGTTAATCCATTGTCATAAACCACCGGTCCGAAGAAGGTGTCTGCGCCAATGCCGACATGGCTGCCGATATATATACATTGTGGGTTAGTGATTCTTACCCCCCCCTCAATATTGATGTAACCATTTGTTTTGGCGAACTTTCCTTTGAGATTATAGTATCTCAAGCGCCGCTTTATCTTTTCTGTCAGATTCATAATGGATGCCATAAAATTCTTTGTGGATGAAAACTTAAACACGTATTGCATCAACTTGATATGCATGCGCATGTGCCGTACGTCCTTGGAGGCGAACTTCCAGTACCACCCGTAGGACATGATCTTGAGTTGATTCTGGATATATCTCTTTTGTGTCTGTACGAAGAGCTCTTTCTTTATGTTAGGGGCCTGCGCAATGGCATAGTCATCGTAGGTGGACTGAACGTATTCAATGAGTCCGATGTCTTCCATCTGCCCGATGACGGTCGCACCCTCTTCAGTGAATGGCATGAACAATGTGTTGCCGTACTTGTCATTTTCCTTGTATTCTTTCAGCCAAGGGTCGGCCAACGAGATGTCGGCATTGCGCCCCGTGTCGCGCTTGCAGTAGAAACAGCGTTTCGGCGCATAGAGCTTCGACTGGTGGAGAGTGACCCACGGCTCGGTGTAGTTGTCCTTGCAGACTTTGCGTCCGTCAGCCAGACATATCTGAATGCCGCTGGGCCAACCGTTGCCACGGTACTGTATACTTCCATGTCCCCTCTATTGTGGTTTGTCCGGAACAGCAATAGGATATGATGAAACACCTATGGCCACTCTTGTCAAGCAACTGTCTGACAGCACTTACATGGCAAGGCGCACATGTTATTACTACCCCCCCCACTAGCTGTTCGATGTTCTCACGCAGAAAGTGAGGTATGTCGATGTCGTGATACACCGAGCCGCATACATTTATCTCGTCAGCCGAGTGTATGACATGTGGCACATACTGACACTTGGTACGGTCGAACACGAGTGTAATGCCTGTCTCATATTCGGGCTGTGACAACAAGTAGCGTGTTATGGCAGTGCCGATGCCGCCTGATGATGCTTCGAACCGCGTAGCAGTGTCGGTAGCATGACCTATGTAGTAACCTCCGACTTTCATGTTAGTATCGTTCATTTGATAACACCTTGTTTTAGCTTCATTCTGATTAGGAACCGTTTGATGGTATAGTCCTGGCTGATGCACTGGTCCTCCATCTTATAGAACATATCCATCTTGGCTCTCGGAGCAACTTCGTAAAGCACATCTGTCCGTGTCATCTTGGCTCTGTATATACTCCATGCCTTGGTGTAATAGTGGTTGCACAGGAGCGTCGCCTTCTTCAACTTGTCTTTACCTCCTCCCCAGATCTCGTTGACGGTGCAGATATACCCGAACTGATTGACAGCAGGCAGCGTGATTTTCATGCCGGCAATCGGATATTTCATGTGGGTATGGTGGTGCACGTACCACGCATCAAAATCGGAGATGTCATAGCGCGTGTTGATAAGGCATTTCCCTCTCGGATAGAAATGGTCCCAACAGGTGTAATACTGCTCGATGACATTCTTTGAGTAGTCATGCTCGAGTTGACCGCCTGTGCCGAATATGGTCCATTGGATGACAATAGCAGGATACTTGTCGAACGGACGCAGCCATTCCTCTAACGTGTTGACATACTTGGGCACGAAGAACTCGTCAGCGTCCAGAAACGATATCCAATTTGTCTCCTGTCGATAGTGCTCGTAGCAATGCCGGTATGCCTTGAACTGCGAGTGGTCGTAGGGCCAGTCTATCAGAGTGACAATATCGCTGTCGATATAGGGCTTCAGCACTTCTGCATAGTTGTCGTCCGAGTTGTTGTTGTAGAGATAGAAGTGGTCCACGCCAACCGTGAGATGGTAGTCGATCCACTCCTTCAGGAACGGAGCCTCGTTCTTGAATATCAGACACAGAGACACCCTATGCTTCAACTGCCGTCGGTCGTGCTTACCGAACAGCATAATCCAACCCTTGCAGACGGTATTGTAAAACAGCATCTGCAATATAATGATAGTCTTTCTCTTTATTTTGCTTAATATTTCTCTCATATCAATGGATAAACAGATTGTTTCCGATTTCAATGGGCAGACGTACCGACTTTGGTGAAACTATCGGTCCGTCCTTGTAGTGTCCAGCCAGAATCAATACCACTGGCCATTCGTTTTCCGGAATGCCGGATATCTTATGAAATTCTTTGTCCGTCTCAGGCAGCCGGACATACATCTTGTAGCATGACGCAATCTGATGAAGATGAAGTCCCCACTCGAAGTTCATGGCATACAGACCGCCGTCGACCAAAGCCTGCAGGTGCTCATAGCTCGAGTTGAAGTAGCTCACGTTGGAGGTAATGACAAATA
>CAVINS010000181.1:0-3049 GCA_963643925.1 Bacteroidaceae bacterium | reverse complement strand
CCTGCTAACCGTGCGGCATCATTTTTTACGCCACCAATATTATTGCTTCGGTCACGATGCGCTTTTGCACGAGCAACGCCTGGAGTGTCGGCGTACGGGTCGTTTGACGCACCGTTCTCTACTGACAATCCGTTTTCCACGATGACGTGCATGGGATTGGCAGCGGTGCCCAAATCTGCCATATTCTCTTGCGCGGTAGACGAGTCGGCTTCATTTCGAGCATTAGCGATGCCGGCATCCGATTTTGGCTTGACGAATTTTACTCCAGCATCGTTTATTGCCTTCCACATCTGCGTATTTAAAGATTTGAGAGCCATGTCGCCCCATGACTTTAGCATACTCTTGAAAGCCTGCTTGATAGCATCATGAGCGCTATCCACGTCGTCACGCATCTCAGCAAATGCCTGACCTACTGCCGATCCGAAATCCTGAATGGGAGCCACAAGCGACTGCATCTGCGAGAGGCGGTTCTTCATGCTTTCGGCCATCTGATTGGCATAGTTGAGTTCGGCCTGCTGACGGGCTTTTTCCGCTTCATCAATAAGCCGCTGGTTCTTTGTATGTTTCTCACAGAACGCATAATAGTCAGCGGCAGCCTGCATGCGGAGTTTCATGAGCTCAACCTCTGGGTCAGCCGTAAGGTCTTTCAATCCAAGATTAGACAGGTAGTTTGTACGCTTTCCGTAAAGTTTGGAATCGTTTTCCATTTTACGAATACGCTCCTGTTGGTCGAGATTCCGTTTATTCGTTGCCCATAGATGATCAACGATTTTCTTTTGTTCGTCGTACATCTTCTTTTCAGCCTCGGTGTATTCGTCCGCATACTGTATAAGTTTGGAATAGAACAACCGCCACTGATCCACGTCGTCGCCAAGCACTCCTTCGATACGCGCTCCCATATTCGTAGGGTCGTCACCAAAGAGGAACTTCATCAACAGGCCACGACCGTCCTTAGTGGAAGGGTCAATGCTATATAACATAGTAAGGTCCTTGCGTGCAGTCTCAAATATCCGCACAATAAAATCACGATACAGATCATGGCTCAATTTCGTAGACAAGTCGTCCTCGGTTGGACTGGCATATCCAAGGGTATTGAATTGATCGTAAAAACTCTGCTGAACCACACCGATATAATCGTGATCCATAGCCGCCTTGCGGCGGGCTTTCAGCTGTTCGGCTTCGAGTTTAAGATTGTCTCCTTCGTTTTTGGTCGCGTTAGAGAATATCTCGGCAAGAACCGATGTCAATGGTAGTTCGAGATTCTTGCTCAATCCTGCCATCTTGGAGTGCAACGCTTCTATATTGTTCTTCAGGATGTCATTCAACAGACCCTCTGACAAGTTTACCCCTGTCTCGTCGGTTTTTTCAATAAGATCATTGCTTCTGATTGTCTTTTTGAACGAATCCCAATTATTGTCCTTGCCAGCAATCGCGAGACGCACCTCGCTCAAGGCTTCGTTTTTGCGTTTCTTGATAGATTCAAGAAATTGCTTTTGCTCTGTCTCGTTCAAACCAAGTTCGTTCGCTTTCGCTTGCTTGACATTTATCTGGCGATTATAAAAATTGACAACATTGTCAATAATAGCGTTTGCCTGGTCCTTCTGTTCTTTAAGCTCATCGCGCCATGCTTTTTCTTTATCCCGCTGTTCTTGTCGTGCTTTACGCTCACGCTCCCTTTTTTCGGCTTTTGCATGCGCAACCGCTTTTTTATCGACCGCATCTTTATCTAAAGTTCCGATTTCATCTTCCCGATACGGGGTATAATCCTTGCCAACAAATGGGTCGAAAGCAGCATATACTTCATTGTACGCTTTTTTTTCACGCACAGAAGAGTTTTCGTAATGACGCAAAGAACTCAAAAACTCAACAAATCCGGTTCCGATAGAAGTTCGCCCATGAGTATTAGTGTAAGAGATAGATCCATTTCTGCCGACATGAATACCCAGGCCAAGATCTACAAGAACCTGTTTGTACACCGCATCTGCACTTCTTCCGCTGTCTATCATCGACTTTATATCGGACACCGTGTACGAAGATCCCAGGTCTTGAATATCCTTCAGCGATTTCCTGACTCGCGTCAGAGCATTTACCCTATCGTTTTGATAAGGAGCCAATTTTTGCTCAAGAGCTTTTTCCCTCAGACGATAATAAGTGGCAGATTCAATTTCTTTGGATAGCGCCTTATAATGCCTGGCGAGATCAGAAACGCTATTAACTTCAATACCAAGATTGTTTATGTAACTCCGGAAATCACGATTAAATCGAGATATCAAGTCGTGACGCTTCTGCTGAGAGATGTTCGTGTCCTCCAACTGCTTTTTGTAAGAATGCAGTTTGGTCGTCAACTTGTCAGTTTCGATCCTTGCCTCACTAAGGGTGGACTTCCACGCATTGGCTTTCCTCTCCGTCTCTTCCTGAGCTTTGGCAGCCTCCTCTGATGCGTTAACAAAAGACCACAATACACCGACAACAGTCATAATAACACTGGCAAGCGCTACATACGGATTGACCTTTACCGCAGTATTAAGCGCAGTCTGAGCGACGAAAACCGATTTTATCGAAGAATACAAACTTGCAAAAAACCGCCAGGTCTGAAGCGCTCCGAGCGCCACGAGGTAATTGATAGTGGCAGGCAACAACAAAACAAGCAACTGTATAACCTTTACAACCAACCACAATGAAGCGTGAAGCGACTTGTTGTATATAGGACTGTTGAGAATGATGTTGGAGAGGCTATACCAGGTCTCCGCAAGAGCCTTTACGTTCTCCACTCCATCCGGGTTGACAAAGGCCTTTTCCCAAAGGTTGTTGGCACGCTCAAGGATACCGGCGGCAGACTGGTTCTGCATCTCATACTCGTCGGTGACAGCGCTGGCTTCCTCAAATGCCTCCTTTGACTCATAGAGATGGTCCTTCAGCATATCGATATTCTTTGACATCGTAACCATTGCGGTGACGAGACGCTGACCGTCGGAGTCGAAGTCTTTGAAGATGCCGCCGAGGGCATTCATGTTGCCCGTCTCCTTCATCTTCTGCAACACGAGGACGA
>CAVINS010000180.1:465-3069 GCA_963643925.1 Bacteroidaceae bacterium | reverse complement strand
ACACAATAAGGTAAAAGAAAATGAAATTAGATAGATTTATCAAGCGCCCGGTGCTCTCCACAGTGATTTCCGTCTTCGTGGTAATCCTGGGTGTTATGGGCTTGGTGTCGCTGCCAATAGAGCAGTATCCTAACATCGCGCCGCCAACAATCATGGTGTACACGTCATACACTGGAGCCAATGCCGAGACCGTTATGAACTCAGTGCTCGCCCCGTTGGAGGAGCAAATCAACGGTGTGGAGGGCATGACCTACATGACTTCAAGTGCCACCAACAAGGGTTCTGCCTCAATTACTGTCTACTTTGAACAAGGCATGGACCCCGACATGTGCCAGGTGAACGTGCAAAACCGTGTGTCGCAGGCATCGGCGTTGCTTCCTGCCGAAGTAACAAAAGCCGGTGTGACGGTGATGAAACGTCAGTCTTCAACGGTGATTCTCTTCGGTCTTACAGCCCAAGACGACCGTTATGACGACGAATTCCTTGCCAACTACGCTCAGATTAACGTTGTGCCTGCCATCAAGCGTATCAATGGTGTGGGTCAGTGTGAATGTCTTTCCGCCAAGGACTACACCATGCGACTTTGGCTCGACCCTGTAAAAATGAAGAATTACGGGCTCATTCCGTCCGACCTTACAGGCATTTTGGCACAGCAAAACATTGAGGCTGCACCAGGTTCTGTCGGAGAACAGAGCGAAAATCAGTACGAATACACTTTCCGTTATAAGGGAAGGTTGAAGACCCCAACGGAGTTTGGCGACATGATAATAAAGAGTGACGCTAACGGACAGACCATCAGGGTGAAGGATGTAGCCACCGTTGAGTTGGGCGCACAATCATATTCCATCGCCTCGCAATTGGACGGCAAGTCGTCGGTGACCATGATGGTGACGCAGACAGCAGGCTCCAACGCCACAGAGATAGCTGACAACGTCAAGAAACTCCTTGAAGAGCAGGAGGCATCGCTTCCTCCCGGACTGCATTTCGACGTGATGCAGGACGTGACGGAGTTCCTTTACGCCTCCATTGAAGACTTGGTGAAGACGCTTATCGAGGCATTCTTGCTCGTGTTCATCGTTGTTTACATCTTCTTGCAGGACACTCGGTCTACCCTCATACCTTTGATTGCCGTGCCGGTGTCGCTTATCGGTACGTTCTTCTTCCTTTATGTGTTCGGCTTCTCCCTAAACCTTCTCACGCTGGCCGCCCTTGTTCTTGCCATCGCCATTGTGGTGGACGACGCCATTGTGGTGGTGGAGGCTGTGCATGCCAAGCTCGACTTGGGCTATAAGTCGGCACGCCAGGCTTCCATTGATGCCATGAACGAAATTTCGGGAGCCATCATCTCCATCACACTTGTTATGGCGGCGGTGTTCGTTCCGGTGTCGTTCATTGGCGGAACAACAGGTACTTTCTACCGCGAGTTTGGTATAACGATGGCTATCTCCATCATCATCTCAGCCATAAACGCCCTTACCCTTTCTCCAGCCTTGTGTGCAATCCTATTGAAACCAAAGAACGAGGACGGCACGGAACGCAAGATGTCGGTTGTCGACCGCTTCCATACGGCTTTCAATACATCTTATGGCAAGGTGCAGGAGAAGTATAAGAATGGCGTGCGCCGCATAGTTGAGCGCCCCATTGTAGCTATCGGTGCCGTCGTAGTGGGCATTGCCGCATTGGGAGTCATGCTTGCAACAACAAAGACTGGACTTGTACCGGACGAGGATACAGGTACTGTTTTCTGCACCGTTTCCACTCCTCCGGGCACCTCAATGGCGCAGACCAATAAGGTGATGGATCAAGTTGACCGCATGCTTGCCACCAATCCCGCCATCCAAAGTCGTATGCGCATCACCGGTTATAACTTCATTGCAGGTCAAGGTTCCAATCAAGGAACATTCATCGTCAAGTTGAAGTCGTTCGAAGAGCGTCAGAAACTGGAAGGACCGTTGAAATATGTCGGAGTCCACAACCTTGGTTCTACGATGGTGCTCGGCATGATTTACAAGCAGACGGCAGCCATCAAGGGAGCTCAGGTGCTTGCTTTCCAGCCGCCAATGGTGCAAGGCTTCTCTGCCACCAACGGTTTGACGTTCTCCATGCAGGACCGTACTGGTGGCGATGTGAACGACTTTTACGATGTGACGCAGAAGTTTATAGCCGAGCTTAACAAGCGTCCAGAAATCACAAACGCAATGACTTCGTACAACACGAAGTATCCGCAATATAAGATTGACGTTGATGTTGCTAAGTGTAAGCAAAGCGGCATCGATCCGTCTTCGGTGCTTTCCGTCATGCAGGGCTACTATGGCGGCATGTATGCGAGCAACTTCAACAGTTACGGTAAGCTCTATCGAGTTTACATCCAAGCCGCCCCTGACAAGCGTGCCGACTTGAAGAGCTTGAACAATGTGTATGTCCGCACCTCTGCAGGAGGCATGGCGCCCATCAGCGAATATGTAAGTCTGAACAGAGTCTATGGCCCTCAGGAAATCGACCGCTTCAACTTGTTTACCTCTATCAATGTGAATGCGTCGGCAGCCGAAGGCTATTCCTCAGGCGAGGCATTGTCAGCGATGGCAGAAGTGGCAAAGACCACAC
>CAVINS010000180.1:0-455 GCA_963643925.1 Bacteroidaceae bacterium | reverse complement strand
CCGCAGGGCTACACCTATGAATTCTCCGGCCTTACCCGTAACGAGCAGGAGTCATCGAACTCCACCGCAATGATTTTCCTCCTCTGTCTGACCTTCGTTTATCTGATTCTGGCAGCACAGTATGAGAGTTATCTTCTGCCGTTCTCTGTCATCCTTTCCATACCGTTCGGTCTGGCAGGAGCGTTCCTTTTCACCAACCTCTTCGGCAAGAACAACGACATCTACATGCAGATTGCGCTCATCATGCTTATGGGTCTGTTGGCAAAGAACGCCATCCTCATCGTGCAGTTCGCCCTGGAGCGCCGTCAGACGGGTATGGCCATCTCATGGTCGGCAGTGCTCGGTGCCTCGGCCCGTCTGCGTCCTATCCTCATGACCTCACTGGCCATGATCATCGGTCTGCTGCCGCTGCTCATGCCTTGGGGTGTAGGCTACAACGGTAACCAGACGCTCGG
>CAVINS010000179.1:0-3111 GCA_963643925.1 Bacteroidaceae bacterium | reverse complement strand
AATAGTGTAAGAAGCCTTCGTTCCGAAGTCTAATATGATTTTAAGACCAGAGGTAAGTTCCTTTTCTATTCCCTTAACCTCACAATAGTATCTGTGTTGGGCAAAACCATTGCTAACACAAAACATTAGGCATAGTACCAATAACCATTTTTGAAAGTTCTTCATAAGCTATATTTTACGTTGTTACATTAACTTACATTGCTCCTTGTTTACAACTCTATCTCGGAATAACTTCATGTTCGTGAAGTTGCGAGATATGTTTTGTACAAGTTCCAAATAGTTGTCTCTGCCATCTTCCCACTTATGGTAATATGGCTTTATTGAAATGCAATTTTCGTGTTCAAAAACCGTATTAAGCAACGTGCGGTCAGAGTTTCCGCAGGAATGTCCCATAATCAGAACTTGGAAGGGCGCAGCGAGAAGAAACTCCAGTAGGTCGTGATAATGTCGTGTTTCCAAATATCTCACAGACTTAACGTTTTTGAGAAACGCATTATCATTTATATCAAGAATGTCTTGATATCGTTTGTCAAGTTCGTCGCCATAGCCAAAGATAATATTCTCTGGATGTTCAAGTTCGCCGTGTATGTAGTTGTGTATGGTGTTATCGTTGCCGTAATAGTTGGCTGTATTGGTGTAATTGAAACTCAACAACATAGTTTGTTCGGGGAATAGTTTTTTACGTACTTCAAAGTTATGTAGAAATCCATTACACTCTGAGATGTCAAGTCCTATGTTGTCCAGAGCTTTCTTCTTTCCTTCTGTAGAGAAATCAGTAGGGTTGAAATTGTCAAAAATTTCACCTGCAAGGTCGTTTTTCATTTCCACTGTTCCTACAGTTTGAAGGTACTCTATAAGTTGACGCTGTAGAAAAGCCAATTGCTCATTCAGTTCACTTACACAGGTACAATAATTGGGATTGTCGATATTGTTCTTCAGCATCTGGTAATAGTCGTTTTCAATGTCTACCCATCCTTTTGTCTCAATAGACTTCAGAATTGTTTCGAAGAAAGGACTACATTCTATGGTGAAATCTTGAGGAATGTTTTTTATGTATTGAACAATTTCACTTCCTGAGAATTTTTCTGTGTGCAGTAAGTCCTTGAAAAAATATGAATTGCTATATGCAAATACGTTCCAACATTCGGTCTTGCAAACCAACTTGCAAAGGCAATCTTCCGAGATGCAACTCGTATTACCTACAAAGGATTTGACACGTTGCTCCCAATACCAGTCAATGAAGTTCATATAACTGGTTTTGAGGCCATGTGCCATATCAAATCCGTTGCCTATGATAACAAGTCTATTCATATTTTTCTTTTATTCTGTCATCCAAGAATTCCATAAGTCTCATTCAGTCTTTCCCCGTCTTCAGTGTATTCTATGATATTCACTCTGGCAGCTTGTGCTTTGGGACAAGGATTGCCTTCGTTGTCATAGTAATACGCCACTGAATAAGCTCCACCACTAGGAGTCCTGCCAATTTCTTTCTCTGTGAAGCGAGGATCAGGTTCCTGCTCTGACCTTTCGGCGCGTTCCCCGGCAACCTCGTCTAACAATTTATCTAATTCTCTGTCTGTCATATAGGTTTTGTTTTTTTATTCTATGCATACCCGTTGTATCTTTGACTCACGTAGTTGTACACTTGGTCACGATAGAAACCGATGGCGTCTTCTGGGTAGCTTTCGGGCAGTTGCTGCCACAGCGTATCGCGTATCGCCACGATGATGGTGGCTTTTGTTGACGGCTTGTCA
Source organism: Bacteroidaceae bacterium (assembly GCA_963643925.1). Taxonomy (GTDB): domain Bacteria; phylum Bacteroidota; class Bacteroidia; order Bacteroidales; family Bacteroidaceae; genus Phocaeicola_A. The sequence goes on along the minus strand of CAVINS010000179.1, from coordinate 1,357 downwards.
AACGGGTGGTCCATGCCGTGCAGTTCTGTCTTTATCCGTTCGAGCAGTTCGGTAGCTACGGTTTTCAGTTGCTTGATGTCCGCCTTCGAGAGGTTGTCCTTCAGCAGTAGCTCGTACATGGTCAGTTCCTCGTCGCTCTTGAATCCTTCGCGCACATATCGTTTCTGCTCCTCCGTAAGCTCACGGGAGAGGTTCATCAGTTCCTCGAAAGTCTTTTCAATCGAAGCCCGGTTCTGTTCTTCGTTGTACGCCTTGATGATTTCCTGGTAGCGTTCGTAGAAGTTTATGCGCGAGGGGTTCTCTGCCAGCATGCGTGCTATGCGTTCCTGCAGCAGTTCCTGAATGTCGCGCAGCACGAGGTTCTTCTCCGTACTTTTGGCAAACTCCGTGCGGAGCAGTTCGAAGTCGATGCTACTGATGTTGAAGCGCTTTCCTTCTGCCGCCATAGGTGTGCTGTCCACCTCCAGGTGGTCGTTCACTATCTCGTTGATGGCCACGCTCAGGTCGCTGATGTCAGAGTGCTTGCGCTTCTTCTGCAGTTCCTTCCAGATGGCTTCTATACCGTCCTTCTTCTGCTTCATCTCCGTTGAGATTTCCTCGCGGTCGAGATACTTCCACAGTTTCAGCAGTGTAGTGGCAAACGTGCAGTACGATTTGCGTATTTCCACCGTCTCACACATGGCGTTGGCAGCCTGCTTGAGCAATGCAAGTTTCTCGAACGATTCCGCCTCTATGAGCTGGCGCAGTTCGAAGTTGTGGTCGTGCAGGAAACCTTCTGCCGCCGTTATCGTCTCCATGACGTGCTTGATGAGTTCCGCTTTGTCCACCGTAGGGTCAGCCCCGTTTGCATGGCCGTCGGGATTGGCTGTATAGTCGGCAAGAGCCTGTCGCAGGGCTTTCACTATGCCGATATAGTCCACCACCAGTCCGTTGGTCTTGCCTTCTGCCACACGGTTGGCTCGGGCAATGGTCTGCATCAGCGTATGGGCTTTCATAGGCTTGTCGATGTAGAGGCACGAAAGCGACTTCACGTCGAAGCCCGTGAGCCACATGGCGCAGACAAACACCACACGCAACGGGTTCTCGGCATCCTTGAACTCTTTGTCCAGTTCGCGCTTCTCCATCTTAGTGCGGTGTGGCATGATATCGAGTCGCCATTTCTTGAAAGTCTGTATCTCGTTTTGTTCCTGCGAGATGACCACCGCCATCTCCGTCTGCTCCATCCATTGCAGTTTGCGGCACAGCTCCTGTGTCTCCTGCTGGTAGATGTTTTCTTCTATCTGTTTGCGCAGAGCGTTGATTTCTTTCTTCCAATACTCCTGCACATAGTTGTACATCCTCACGCACGTCACCTTGT
>CAVINS010000178.1:0-3165 GCA_963643925.1 Bacteroidaceae bacterium | reverse complement strand
CCGTCAGGCTTCAAATTGTTCTGCGCCTGAAACTCCTTTATAGCTTCCTCGGTACGATAGCCGTAGACACCATCCACCAGCACCGGCAATCCTGCACGGCCGAGCCACTCCTGGATGATTTTCACGCCCTCGCCGGAAGAGCCTCGCTTGTAACTACTCATCATCTCCATGTATTTCGATACTTGTTTCGCCCTTTTGGACCTTCACCGTCAACCCCAACTCAATGGCACGGAAGCCATATAACAATGTGGGGAACAGCAACAATTCCCCTACGGCTGCAAGAATACTACCATCAATCACGCCCATAGGGGGAACGAAGAAACTGCCAACAATCAGTGCCACTGAAACAGCAAAACAGGTATAAAACACAATCTTGCAACAGCAGCACTCGTGCTGGGCGTCCTTCAAATCTCCATTTTTACACATATATGCTTTTTTCCTATTCGTCCAATTCCCGGTATCGGTTTACTTTCCGAATAGTAAAGAAGCCGGCCACCACAATAGCCACCAGCAACAGGAAAAGGAACAGCCCGCCCATGCGCATTTTGTATTTTTGCCATGCGGTCAGTTTCTTTTCAATAACTTTCTCAACCACCACAGGCACGCTGTCTCTCACCAACAAAGTATCGGTCTTGCGGGAGGATATTTCCTTCAGGCGGTTTTCCAGTTCGCGCGTTTTCACCAGCCATGCCCGCTCAGTCTGTTTCAACCTAATGCCGTACTCTTGCATAGAGGCTGAGTCCAGCTCCATGACAACGGTTTCCTTTTCAACCACCACGCTGTCTCTCTTGTAAATGCTGTCAGTATGGTGGTGCTCAATCGTGTGGATTGTCTCCACGGGCACTGTGACATATTCTGTATGCTTGCACCCGGCAAGCACACAGATAGCCACTAAAAATATAAACAGTTTCATATTTCCCATTTTTTATGTCAACTCAGCAGAATCGGCATGGTCAACATCACCACGTTGCCTTGCTCGATGAATACCGGGCGGTCGCTGGCTGACATGCGCACCGTCAATTTGTCAGCCGACATCTTGCCGAAGATGTTTAATATTGACGCACCCTGCACGCCTATTCTTACACTCTTGCCCGAATAGTCTACGGGAATACTTACCCTCGAACTGTTGCCGTAGTTACTATTGGCTCCCTCCAGCGTGATATTGCCGTCCTTTAATTCCATAACCAGAAGGCGCGACATGGAAGCATCGGCAAACTGCATGGCGTTCTGGATGGCATAGTGCATCAGCTGGCGGTCAACGCTCAACTCAATGTCGGTGCGCTGGTCAAGTACCCGGTTGTATGCCGGATAACGGCCACCCTTCAGGCGGACATCAAGGGTGAACGAGGTCTGCACCAACCGGCAACCGTCCACTCCTAAACAGATGGTCAGTTTGTCTTGCGATGCGATCATGGGTTGTATCACATTGCACACTTTAGCCGACAGCAGCACGCTGAAATTCTGCCCAGAATAGTCCGCCCTGTTGCGCACCAGAGAATGGCCGTCACTGCCCACAACATCCAGGCAACCGTCACAAGCGTTGAAGTATAACCCGTTCAGCACCTCGCGGAGGGCGTCGTTGGAGGTTGCCCACATGCTGTTCTTGATGGCGTTCTTTACAAAATCGGCGTCCACTTCGTGGGAGTCGTCATACACGGCGCGGGCCGGCATGGGGTAGTCTTCGCTATTGTCACAAGACAAATGGATAAGCCCCAGCCTGTGTACTATATCCATACTCAGCCCATCATCAGCAACCCGGATGCTTACTTCTTCGTCATTCAAAGGCGACAGAGCCGATATAAAATCCACTGCCTTGATGCACACTCTGCCCGTGCCTTCTGTTTCCTCGCACCGGCAACGCAATTCAAGCGTTATTTCCGTATCGCTGGCGGTCATTACACATTCTCCATCTCCCACATTCAGCAGGATGTCTCCCAGTATGGGGGAAGCTCCGCGCCTTGGCGTGATCTTCTCCAACGCCTGAGCCTTCGACAGGAACTCCTGCCTATTCACTTTTATTTCCATGTTCTTTATCTGTTTGTTAAATTCTTTACATCAAATCCGGCAAGCCGGGCACATTCAAGCCCGTGCTTGTAGTTCTTCGCCATAGTTGAAGCCAGAAAGTACCGGCTTACTTCTTCATCGCTCATACTCTCGTAATGCTCCAGAAAATCTCCGTCATCCATACTATCCATTCCCCGGAGCAGGGCTTTCTGTACGCCATAGGAATAAAGCACCACGATGTTCTTGCGACAAGTCATGTACCAGTTGCCGGTGTAGTTGAACACCGCATACTCGCCGTGCAGAAACTCAGGCGGCCAACCGAACACATGGAAACGGTCCGTCGAGCTACCGTCAGCAAAGCCGTAGGGATCAAGCACCCTCACATGCTTTGGCAATCTGTCGTCCGGCTCGTACCAGTCCCTGTTGTCGCACATCTCAACCTTTGACCATTCGTCCTTGGTCACTCTCTCTGCCATACACCCCGGCCACAACCGGCAAGTGTAGCACCTTTGTTCATGGTTCATCATATTTTCTAATGTGTCCACATTTTGTGCATTTGTAAAAAGAGTACTCTCCCATACCAAACACATGCAGTTTGTAATTGTGTATGCAGAAGATATGTTGTTTGAGCACTCTTTTCAACCACAGAATAAAATCACCCAGCATAATCGTCAGTAGTTCCTATCAGTTTGGCTGTTTCTTCATTGTAAGGGATGCACTGTCTCCATGAGCAATCCACACACCGATAAGGGTATCTTTCTTCTGGGCCAAAGCGTTCAAAGAGACTGATATGCCAAATTTGCTCATCATCATCTCTTACAAGAACCTTGTCAAAAGGTTTGAAAGGGCAGGACGTTTTGTGCTCAAAAGCTCTCCAGTCTCTGTTCTCTTTTGACGGGAAAAGGAGACATTCTCCTCCGTCGTTAAAATACTGACCGAAAGCATTAACACTGACGCGCCTGCCTTTAGAGTCTTTAATTTCTATAAACTCGCCTATCATTTTCCCAAGTTGACATTCTCCCAATACAGGGCTATAAAGTTTAGTCCCTTCTGGGGCATCTTTAAGTATTTCTGCTATGTTTATCATATTGTGTTTTGTTTGTTTGTGTGTTTCATGATTCTCTATATTCTATTTTATCTTGGTTAATCATTGAGAGTGCA
>CAVINS010000177.1:0-3167 GCA_963643925.1 Bacteroidaceae bacterium | reverse complement strand
CTCCAATGCCGGTATCCCGGTCGAGCAGCTCTCCGATGAGGCTATGACGCAGATGACAGAGAGAAGCGGTGTGCAACTCCAGACAAAACTCAATTCTCTCGCAAAGGCATCGAACACTATTAGAGACTGGCTCGCTCGCAATAAGAGGGGCAAATCATTTACTATTGAACTCTCCGAATGGTCACTTCGGCAGATTCGAAGAAAGATGGGCAGAGACCTCGAAAGCCATACCATAACGGCCAACGGAATTGCTCACGCGAAGAAGAATCACGGTGAGAATGGCAAGAAACTAACGGAGAAGTCTATCCCGTTGCGGGATGAAGATTTCGCCCTTGCCCCATACATTATGACTTGCCCGACCCGTGTCGAGAAAGGCACTACCAAGAATGGCCGGGATTCGGTTCGATTCTACAAGACACTTGAGAATGGTTATGCTGTAGTCGTGGAGAAAGAATTGGACAATAGCGCAGATGACCTTGAGACAATCAATATGTGGGCAGAACTCTCTGATGTGTCTAATGCCAAGAAGACCCTAAACAGAACGTCCGAAACGCCAACCATCAGCAGGAGTGACATTGCAAAAATAATCAAAGATGCTGAAGATGCAATAGCTTCCGAGAAAAAATCGCAGTTTATGACCGTCAATCATGGCGCAGGGGCGAGGTTTGATGCGTTCGATTCTGCGCATAGAGTCATTTACGGTGCTACTGTGGGTGGCAGGATACTACTCAACGGTTCGCATTTTAACCCCAACACACCGATACATGAGTACACGCATCTTTGGGATATACTGTGCAGGACAAAGAACCCAGAGTTGTGGCAGCGGGGTGTGGAATTGATGAAGCAGACATCCCTTTGGGAAGAGGTTGCCAACGACCCGAACTACTCGCATCTGGACGAGGACGGCATTGCATCGGAGGCCCATTCACGGCTGACCGGTGAGCACGGTGCTGAAGTCCTTGAAAAGATGAGCAAGGAGGTTCTCGACGGCAATGGCGGTGTGTTTGACAAAGCCGGGCGGATTAGTCTCATAGAGCGGCTGAAGGGGTGGCTTTCGGAGTTCTGGTACTGGCTCAAGGACACCTTCACGCCGTGGAGCAAGACCGAGACAAGGCGCACAACCCTGGAGGATTTCGTCAATATGCCCTTGGCAGACCTTGCCAAAGGCACGAGGATAAGCGAAGCAATACGCGAGGTGAATGCCGGACAGAAACAGGCAGGGCGAGAGGTCGTGGACCTTGACACCCCGCAGTTCTCCATCTCCAGGAACAACCGCAGAACCATAGACGCATGGCTTGACAAGTGGGAGAAGACGCAACCCAATCCCGAAGCGGCACATGTTGCCCGAGAAGCTGTGGTGGATTATATTGACGGCATAGGCAATGCCCCCATGCAACTGGCTTATGCCAAGTGGTTCTGTAACGGTGCCATCCGTCTGGGTGAGGAAGATATGCCCAAGGTGGAGCAGGCTGTGGAGTTGGCCAAGAAGAACAAGGTAGACCCATTGGCATACTCTTCGCCTATGGAGATTGTGGAGAAGTTCAAGGACAACATCAAGGAGAAACCCATATACCCGGATACGGTGCCCACACTGCACAAGGCAAAGGAGTTGAAAGACGGCATCGTCATCTACGATGTGGAGGAAGGCGAGGAGTCCCGCCGGAACATGCGTCAGATTATCAACACCCATTTCGGCAAGGACAGTTCCCCGTGGTGTCTGCTGCAAGGCGACAAAGAGGGTAACCTCACAGACAGTTCGGCGCGATATTGGAAGCATTACAATGCCTACCCGAAACAGGTGGCATTCCGCAACGGCAAACTGTGCGCATTTTCTGCCAACGACAGAGAGGAACGCGTATGGTGGGACAGAATGGATGAAGCGCACGACGGCATTGCTGTGCAGAAGAAAATACCCGGTGACGAATTGGGCCGCACGGCTACATTTGACATAGACCCAGAGACGGGCGAGGCATCAGAACCTTACAACATACACAAGGGCAATAAACAGAACGGTCTGTATGAAGAGTGGTACCGCAACGGGCAACTACAGACTCGTGAGAACTACAAGAACGGAGAGCAGAACGGTCTGTATGAGGAGTGGTATAACACCGGGCAACTACAGACTCGTGAGAACTACAAGAACGGAGAGCGTGACGGTCTGCGTGAAAAGTGGTACCGCAACGGACAACCGTGGATTCGTGGGAATTATAAGAATGGAGATGTTGATGGTCTGTATGAAAGGTGGTACGATGACGGACAACCGTGGATTCGTGGGAATTATAAGAACGGAGAGCGTGACGGTTTGTATGAAGAGTGGGACGATGACGGACAACTGAAGACTCGCGGGAATTATAAAGAAGGAATACCAGTACCCATGCCGGAAGAGCATCGTGAGCACCGGGCAGGGGAGCCGATAGAGATGACGGAGCAGGAGAGGGTGATGGCAGAGGTGCTGACCGGCTGGATGGCTGACTTCTACGGAGATGTGATTACCGACGTGGAGGTTGGGCAGAGAGTGCTTGACATGGTGAATGGGGAAGCGAGACTGCACGTGTCATTGAGTGGTCTGAGGAAAGCATCTGATTTTATACTCGATTTTCTCCATGGCAACACCAAGCAAAAAAGCACCAAATTAGAAATTCCGCAAAGGGCGAATAAACTTGCGGAGCGTGCAATTGGACACTCAATAAAAAGCCACACAATCAATGCTACCGAAATAGCACATGCGAAAAAAAGACATGGGATAAACGGAACTGCCAACGATGCAAATAGCATTCCTCTTCGGGATGAAGACTTTGCATTGCTACCATACATAATGGCATGCCCAGACAGAGTAATCAAAGGGAAGACGGCAACTAATGGCACAGAAAGCGTGCGTTATGAAAAAGACTTGAGCAATGGTATTGTGGTGGTCGTTGAACGAGAAGGATTCTTTGATGTAGAGGGCATGGAGAATATTACCATGTGGGCGAAAAAAAAGTCAGCCACTAATGTTACGGTTGACCAAAAGTCCTCGCATAGCACGTCCGAAACGATTGTCATTAGTGAAACTGACACTGCAAAGATACGCAAAGATGCCGAAGAAGCAATACGTGCTGACGAGAAAATCCGTGAGCACCGCGTCTACCACGGCAGTGGAGCGGACTTTGAGGCATTCGACCACTCGC
>CAVINS010000176.1:0-3198 GCA_963643925.1 Bacteroidaceae bacterium | reverse complement strand
TCGGCAGCACGCTTCATACGCTTGATGCGCACGTACTCGTGGGGCGTATATCCAATGATGGACTTAATCTTGGCAAAGAAGGTGGCACGCCCGACGTTGAACTCTTGCGCATAGTCGTCAATCTTGAAGTCGAAATTGCCGATATTGTCCATGATGATTTCGTTGACGCGCTCGATGAACTGTTTGTCGCGTTCCGTGGCTGAGATAAACGGTATGTCGGACCCCGGCTCCGTGGCGTAAATGCGCTGCAGCTTCTGACGCTGTGCTATAAGGGCGATAATCTGTGCACGCAGTATTTCTTTGTTGAAAGGTTTGGTGATATACGCGTCGGCACCGGCTTCGAGACCGGTCAGATGACGCTCCTCGCTGATGCTCGCTGTGAGCAGGATGACGGGAATGTGACTGATGTTGAAATTGTCGCGCAGCCGTCGGGTGAATTCAAAACCGTCCATGCCCGGCATCATCACATCGCAGATGATAAGGTCGGGCTGCACCTCGTCCAGCAGCGACAAGCCCTCTTTGCCATCCCGAGCGGTGTAAACGGTAAAACTGTCTTCGAGCTGTGAACGCAGCATATCAAGCATATCGGCATTGTCATCGATGGCAAGGATGCGGTAGCCCTTGGTGTCGGGACGGTCATTGGCAGCAGCAACTTCCGGTGTCGTCAGGCGTGCTTCGGCAATCTTGTCGCCAAGTACCTCTTCAATGTCGGTACGAACCTTTTCCAAGTCGCTCTTGTCGTTGAACGACAGCACACGGTCGATGAGGCGCAAGAGCTCGTTGGCATTACGGTTTAGGATGCCCATTTGCTTGACACTCAACTTGTAAGTGTCGTCAGACTGTTCTGAATGATACACGGGTATGGCATCGAGCATGCCTTGGATAACCGTCAGCGGGGTACGGAGCTTATGCGATATCTGCGAGAAGAAATCCTGCTTGTATTTCTCCACGCTTCGTTCCGCCTCAAGGCGCGAACGCTCCTTCTGCTGGCGCACAAACCGACGTACACCATAAACAAGGACAGCCATGACGCACAGTGCATATAGGACGCAGGCAAACGTAGAGTACCACCAGGGCGGCAGGATAACTATCGTCAGCACGCGGTCTTGCTCCGACCATGCATCGTTGTAGCCCCGGATATGCAGGCGGTAGGTGCCGGGTGTCATGGCATAGAGCAGAATTTCGTTGCCACGGCCAGTGGAGTACCATACCTCGTCCTTGTTCCTGCGCGATTCAATGTGGTAGTAATAACTGCTATGGGACTGCATGTCGTAGTCGAGCATGGAACAGGCTATTGTCACATTGTTTTGCCAGTACGGCAAACGTATTTCGCTCTGGAGGTCGATGTCTTCCTTTAGCGGCGATTTGCCGGTGCCCGGGGTCATCTCTTCGCCATTGATACTGATGGCAGACAGGTGCACCGCTGCGGCCTGGCGTTTATGGGTGTAGTGCGATGGGTCGAAAATATACACCCCTTCAGTGCTGCCCACCATCATCTCGCCCTTTGCCGTCAGGCAGATGCTGTTTTCGCTGTAAGTACAGAGCCTGCGTGTGGGCACGCTGACAATGGCGCGGTCGCCCACCGTGTCGTAGTTTGGCAGGATGCGTGCAATGTAGTTCTCTGCCACCGCCCATACAGCGCCGTTACGGTCGGAAGCGATGCTCTGCACGATGCTGAGGTGACGCCTCGATGTGGAGCCGACCTGCTCTATCTTCAGCCCGGAACCATCCATATGACCACGGTAGAGACCCCGCCCCGTAGTTCCTATCCACAACTGGTCCTGCTTGTCTATGTACAAGGTCTTGACCTCATAGGCTATGCCACGGCCGTCGCCCTCCACGCAGACATCATAATGGCGCAGGGACCTTGGAGATGCAAGTATGCTATCGGGTGAGAACATCATCAGTCCGTCATCTGTGGCGCACCACATATTCCCTTGTCTGTCTGTGACAATAGAGCGAACGCGGTCGCGGTTCCTGCTGCCGAGCGACATCGTGGACAGATGGACATAACCTCCCTTGCCGTCGGGAGTAAAGACAACGATGCCACTGCCGAAAGAAGCCGCCCACAGCCGCTGGTGGCTGTCGAGCACCATGGAAAAGACATCATGCGCTGTTACCGGACTCTCTGCCGTATACGGCAAACTCGTCAGGATATGCATCCCGTCCTTGTCGCTGAGGTAGATGCCGCCATTCTTGGTGCCGATGGCCTTGCGCCCGTCGGGCAGTTCCAAAGCACAGTAGGCGTTGCCCTTGGGAAGAGCGAGCGTACGCAGCAACTGCTGTTGTCCGTCGTAGATTCTTATCAGTCCATCGCCGTGATGCGATCCAATCCAGTTGCGTCCCTCGCGGTCGCAGAAAACAAGACGCACTTCCTGGATATTTCCGTCCACATTGCCGGGAAACAATTGCAGATGACGGTAATCATTCGCGGTTTCGGTAAGGTGGATAAGCCCCGACTCAAGACTGCCGGCCCAGATGTCCCCGCTGCGGTCTACCATGATGCTGCGCAGATTGTTGGAGGGGAGGCCCGAAGATTTTTGGTAATGAAGCGTCTCGCCAGTGGCAGTGTCGTAGCTGATGATGCCCGTGTGTTCGGTGGCCAGCCAATAGGTATTGCCACTGCGAGCGGCCCAGTAGCGCGCGTCACCGGCAAGTCTGGCGACCTTTTTCGGTACGTTCTTCCTTGCTACGCTGCCGGCAGGGTAGAGTTCTTTTTGCGCTGGCATGTCGCCCTCCGTAAGAGCGTTGTGCACCTTGTCGTAACACAAGACATTGCCCTTGACAGTCGTTATCCACAGATGGCCTTGGAGATCTTCGGAAAGCCCCTGGATACGGTCGTCATAACTGTCGTTGTAGGAGGACGGCATGATGGTTTTGAAGCGGTGACCGTCGAAACGGTTGATGCCGTTCGTGGTACCCACCCAGATAAAGCCCTCATGATCTTGCAGGAGACAGCGCACGGTGTTCTGCGACAAACCGTCGTCTGTGGAATAGTAACGTATTGATACATCGGCCTTTGCGCTGACGGCGCTGCATAGTAGCATCAGTCCGGTCAGCAGGGTTCGTATGGTTTTGTTCGGCTTCACCAATTGTTGAAACAAGGTTCTCATCAGTGTCTACTAAAAATTTATATTTGGGTCTTTCTTTTTCAGGACAGAGCGGCTTCTTCCATAAGGAAATCTTTCAGACTCAAAA
>CAVINS010000175.1:489-3230 GCA_963643925.1 Bacteroidaceae bacterium | reverse complement strand
ATATGGTAGCCAACGAGAATGCGTTCGATGGAATTTTTTTTTTAGACTTGTCGAGAACGTTGAGTACCTCCACTACATCCACATCCTTGATATAGTAAAGCCAACGCCAGTAGATAGCATAGAAGAAGCGTATCTTCCAGACATTGTTCAAGAGTATCAAGGCACATATCTTTACGTTCCTGCGCCACTCGTTCTTGTCGGTCATCTGTACATGAGAACACTTGCTCATCGCGCCCTTCTTTATCCATCCCAACTTGTGTTTCTTGCCCATAAAGACAAACTCGGTCGGTTCATCGTGTATCACTGCATCGAGCAGCTCCTGCAAGTCCACCTTCGGCTGCTCTACCTTTTTCTTTTCTGCCATTCTTTTTACTGATAATGATTAAAAACAAGAAGGGCGGCACGGCTCTGTAATTTAGCCTTGCCGCCCAGCTTTATTGTGTAGAAGCCTTGCTTATGCGTTCTTAGTCAACCAAGCCACGCTCTTCAAGCCTGCGCCCTCAACGGAACCTGAGAACTTGAATGCAACAGGCTTGCTGCCCGTGTCGTCGTACTGGAGTGTTGCGTACAGTGCGAGGTTGGTAACAACCATGAGGTTGGCCTTCTCGTCATCAACAACAACGATAGTACCCTTAACCTTGAACTTCTTGGTCTCAACGGCAACGCCTGAGTAACCCTTCTCACCATTGTCAATCTGGGTGTCACCAGTAGAAATGGTAGCCTTGGTCACCTTAGTGATAGCGTCCTCGCCAAACATAATCTTCAACAGCTCTTCAGCCTTTGAAGGTACTACGAACTCTACATTGAAGTCGCCAAGCTCTGAAGTGGTAGCCCAGTCACCTGCCAAACCAATAACCTTGTAGTGGTTGATGGTGGGGTCTTCCATTGTGGCTTTCAATGTATCAACCTCTACAGGAAGCTCCAGAGTGGGCTCCAAAGCGAAAGCTGCATTAGAGAGGTCTACTGATGTAGGCTGATAGAGAAGAGTCTTAGGGCCTACAAAGATGTCTTTCATCTTGTCGATAGTTGTCATTGCCATAATCTAATATATTAAATTGTTAAACGATTACTTTACTTTGTCCTCAGACTGCCTTGTATAATTGTTACAGAGAAACCGTCACCGTCGTCTGTCTGCATTGTAATCCTTGGATGTCTTACGGAAATATTCTTGGTGATGATAGGAAACTTAGCCTGCACGGCCTTCACGATTTCACCTACCTTTGCCACCTCAAAGCCGTTAGGGTTGCTCGCCGATACACTATCTCTAACATACACCTCAAACTGAATGGTCGTGGTGTAGTCACTGTATCTGCCCTCATCGTCCATTTCATTATTGATGATCTCTGAAGGCAAATACACTACGATATAGCTATTTATCTTCGAGTCAACCGACTTTGGACGGCTTCTTGGGTAGACCTTGTCACATATACCTTTCACGGCAGCTCCAAGGTCGTAATATATGGATTTTATATCAATCATATAGCTTCAATATTTCCTTCAAACATCCCCGGCATTAAGTCTCGGATACTGGTTAATACGTCATGACCTTTCTTGTTCTGGACGTACTTTGCGTACTGCGTAGACACTACGGCAATCAAAGCATATCTTGACTTCGGGTGTCTCTGTGCAAGTGAACGCCTTGCGGCCATGCGACCGTCCTGGCCTCCTTTGCCGTATTCTCCGACGTATGGACTTGAAACGCTTTTGCCGTTTGGCATCACGTGCCTTACCGGAGAACCGTCATAGTAGTATTGCAAGTCGTACCTTTCGCCCTTCGCAAGTGTCTTTCTTGTCGGTTCGTCTCTGCTGACATTGTTTGCATCGACTATATCGACAAGTTTGCCGTCGTAGTATATTCCTATAGCAAATGAGTTAAGCAAGTTACCCGTCACATCGTGATAGGTCTTTACGTTAGCATACATTTCAAGCATATCTACAGCCGTGTTGTGTAGCATCTTGAGCGCTTGCGTTTTAAGACGCACTCCTAACGCCTTTGCTGTCTTTGACATGAATTGGTCTGCTAAACTCGTTGTTGCCATATCCTATACTCTTGTGTAGTCCCAATAAACCAATGTCCGGTTATTGTCCGGTTCGCAGTCTTTTACCATTCCCACCTCTGTGTTGTTGCCAACAGTGGCATAGATAGTGTCGCCGTCCAAAGGTACTCGGTCTTTCTCCCATTTGTCAAATCTGACGGGAATGGAGGCTTTTCTCTTGTTCTGGTCAACTCTACTGTCGCCCTCGGTGGTGGTGTCGGTAAAGCTGCGGCCTTTGCCTTCGTAGAGAACAATCTCCTCATCTTCCACTGGTGCGCCGTCATCAGCAAATGGGTTGTCAGCATCGCCAGAACCTTGTATCACACGCACAATCTTTATCGTGTGCGGGTAACGTGGGTTGTCTATCTTCAGCTTCTTAACCATAGTATTTGCTATTTAATGATGTGTGGCATGGGCTGTCCCCACATGGAGTAGCTGGCCCGTTTGATACCGTGGGAGGAGATTCGGAAGGTGGATTTCTTCTTGAGCTCCGACTCCGGCTCCAGCTCTGAGTAGATGGCGTTTGCCTCTGCCTTCAGTGCGCTGATGTCTTCGTCCGACAACTCATATCCACCTCCCGAATGCGTCCAACCATTATCGGTGTCGGAGGTGTTATTGAACTTGCTTGGGCCAAGGATTATCCACTTCAAGACATCGGCATAAGCCAGTCTTACAGCAGCCTTGTCGCAGTCAATGTAGGGAGTG
>CAVINS010000175.1:0-479 GCA_963643925.1 Bacteroidaceae bacterium | reverse complement strand
CCATATACGGCATATCATATTCAAGTTCTCTATCCACGAGGATAACCTTCACGGAATCCTCGGGGACTTCGAACTTTACTTTATTTATGACGTAGTCGCCTACTGTCAATATCTTAACCTCTTCTTCCATAACAGTCTTGCAGTCTGATTACATATATATTTATCCCTTCTGAGAAATGTCGATGATGACGTGATCCATGAAGTCGGTCAAAGCAGGAACTGCGGCCAACATCAAACGGGTGTGCCACTCAACGAAACGACCGTCACCATTGGTTGTGTTCTCCAGCAAGCCAAGTCCGTTGTTGGTAGTACCGTAAACAGCCTTGATTGTAGGATTACCCCAACGCTCTGTCATGCGGCGGTCAAGGATTTCCTTGCGCTCAAACTCTACCACCTTGCCAGCAGGACGGAGAACAACGATGTTGTCTGCCCAAGCCTGTGCTGTAGTGTCGCTTGTCAAGGTTACGTTGCGCTCACGC
>CAVINS010000174.1:1483-3300 GCA_963643925.1 Bacteroidaceae bacterium | reverse complement strand
GTTCTCGCCCGCCCACGGTCACTGTCTTCGTCTTCATGTCTTCTGTGTGTTATGTTCCCGAGGCTGTAACTTCGCTTAGGCCGTCGCCCACAACGGTCACGGCGCCGCAGTTCTCCAGGCTGATGCTGTACTTCGCATCGTCGCCCGCCTGGCCGTCCAGCTCCAGCGAGGTGATGATGTAGCTGCCTTTATAGCCGCCCTGCTCTTTGCCCGTGCGCTTGTCTCCGTCTCGCAGCGAGTAGTGCGCCGTGATGGCTGTGCCTGCCAGCATCAGGGCCTTCAGTTCGTCATACGTCGGCATCTCGCTCGTGCCGTCGGTCAGCACGCAGCCGTCGGCCGAGATGTCTTCACTGAAGCTCTTTACATACTTCTCTTTCCACTTGCCGCTCGCGGCTTCTTTGGTCACGCGCTCGCCGGTCTCTACTTTTGTCGAGACTTTGCACCCGGTCGAGAAGCCCAGGGCTCGACCGTCCACCGAGAGGATCAGGTCGGTTCCGTCCAGTACGCTATTGCTCATAGTCTTATGTTTTTTTTGATTAGTTTTGTTGTTATTATGCCGGCTGCCACTCCCGCCACGAAGGCTACAAATAGCGCTTTCCACGGGTTCGAACGGCGTTCGGTCGCTGTTCTGACTTCATTCTCACGGCTCTCAAGCGCGGTCCTGTAGGTCTGCGCATCGCGCTCGTAGAGCTCGCACAGCCGCTGCAGGCTGTCACACGTAGCATGCACTACAATGGTGTCGCCCCTGGCCCGTACCGTTGCACTGGCTCTGCCGCTCTCGCTGCGGTATTCCGCACCTTCAGGCAGTTGGCGCAGCGCCACCATCGGTATCTCCAGGCATACTTCTTCCATCGGCACCGTCTCCATCCACGCCGTCCGTAGCTCGCTCCTGAGGCTGTCCGCGTATGCTTGTCTCTTGCTTCCCTCCACGGTTGCCTTTCGGCTGCTCGCGCACCCCGTTAAGCACAGGGCAGTCATCATGATGCTTGCAGCTGTTGGCAGCATCGATGGCTTTCCTGAGGCGCGCCATCTCTCTCTTGCTCGCTTCCAGATATTTCCGCGTTTCATTGAGTTCTTCTTTCAGGGGTTGCACAATGTTCTCTACCAGTATGCGGGTGGCATGTTCGGCGTTGTCCATGCGCACTGTCTCGGCTTCAGCTTCGGCCTTGATGCTCTCGGCCTTGGCTTTCCGCACGGTGCTCCGCAGGGTGCCTATGGCCACTATCGCGGCTGTCAGTCCGCCTCCCAGCAGTATGTTCACTATTTCGCTCGTTTCCATGCCTTCATGTCTTATTGGTTGATACCTATCTCACGCAGCCACTGCTGCACGTCGAAGCTCGGACAAGCCTTCGCTGCGTTGAGCTCGCTGTGGCCCACTATCCGCACCTCTGGGTGGCGGCGGTGGAACGCCCGCACATACTGCGTCATGGCTTCACGCTGCGTCTCTGTACGGGTGTCCCGGGCCTCCTTGTCTCTCCCGAGCCCGCCCACGTAACACACGTGCCGGCTCACCGAGTTCCAGCCTTTCGCGCCGTTGGTCACTTCCCACGGGTCCACCTGCGCGTCCTCGTTGTTGCCCACCAGGCGCTCCACGCTTCCGTCCAGGTGTATCAGGTCGGTGTAGCCCACCTGCTTCCAGCCACGCCCACCCTTGCTTACCGGGTCGGTGTGCCAGTGTCGTAGCTCTTCCGAACTTACCTCTCGCCCTTCGGGCGTGGCTGTGCAGTGGATTACCAGATACTTCAGCTTCGTCATCTGTCGTCACGCGCTTAGGCGGTGGCTTGATAGCCACTCGTCATCACTACGCCGGCATCTGC
>CAVINS010000174.1:0-1468 GCA_963643925.1 Bacteroidaceae bacterium | reverse complement strand
ATATACATGTGGCGGAAGTTCACTTTATTGCGCTGATACTCGGGGTCGTTCTCGGCAGCGCTCCAGTACATCTTGGTCGTGCCGGTGGCCTTGAACACACGCGGTGTGTAGAAGGCAAATGAACACTGGAACTCTCCTGTCTCTCCCGTGGCGCCCACGTCTTTTTTCTGTCCCTTCGTGGTGTAGTACGGCGTATTCGCATACTCATAGATATCGAATCCGTACAGTCTGCCCACAGTGCCGTTAGCACGGTCTATGTTATACTGCTCCTTAAATCTCTGGTCGGTCTCGAGTAGGTCGTTCACATGGTCGGTGCAGAGCACGAGGCGTCGGTTCTCTACGGGCACGCCCAGCTTGTCGAGGGCGGCCTTCATCTTCAGCACGTCGTGGACAGTCATCTTTAGGCGGCCGGTGGTCGCATCTCGCCCGCCGCTCGTGGTCAGCACGGGCGTCTTGGCGGTGTTGCTCGCAGCGCAAAGAGCGTGTGCGGACTTCGCATACTTGGCGTCGTTGATGGCGTTCGCATGGCTTTCCTTCACGCGGGCTATCTTGTCATAACTGATGGCATACAGCTCGTCGTCGGTAATCGGTGTTACCTTCGTCTGGAACTTATCCAGGCTCACAGCTATGTCTTTGTCGTCAAGCGCCTGCAGGTCGATGGGGTAGGTGGTGTTGTTGATCAGCACGTCGGGGTCCACACCCACCTCTACCAGGTGTATCACGTCGTTGTTCACAATGCTCGAACTGTCCGGTATGCCGTCCAGCCACGTACCGGCCATCCTGGCGCGCAATGCCTTAACCAGCTCGCCGGTCCAGATCTCGGTTAGCACGCCCGCACGCAGCACACCCACGGGTAGCACACCGCCCAGGGCCGTCGCCAGCACGTTCGCGCCTACTGCGCCCTCCATGGGCGAGTAGCCCAGAGCCGCTCCAATCACGGTGCCTACCACTGCATTACACAGTACCACCGTCATCATAATTACAATCTTTTTCATCTTGTTTCTCGTTTTTTAGGTTGTTTGTTTTTTTAGCTTTCGATGTCGCACTCCACGCCATACTCTTCCTTATACAGGCGCTTGTACTCGTTCACGTCCTCCTTGCGCAGTTCCATCAGCTTGTCGCTCGGCACCTCGCTCAGCTTCGCCCATTTCTTCGGTTCTGCGGCCTGGCTGCCGCCGTCGTGCCCGATCAGAGCACTGAGTCTCACCTGCGGGCTCATGCTCGCAAAGATGCTCTCCAGTCTCGCCTGGCCGATTTCGGCGCCGAGCTTCACAAACTCGTCTTTCTTTTCTGCGCTGAGGCGCTGCTCGCTCACGGCCTTGTCCACGGCTGCGGTGATGCCGGCCAACTGCAATGTGGCCTTCTCTTGCTGCAGCCGCTCGTTCTCTTCTTTCGCAGCCTTCAGCTCGCCGAGCTTGGCGCTGACTTCCGCCTCTGTCGCCGTCTCCGGCAGGCCCAGCTGTAGGGC
>CAVINS010000173.1:1669-3313 GCA_963643925.1 Bacteroidaceae bacterium | reverse complement strand
AATCGTCTGCGCCGCATCCGCGTCCGCCTGGATGGCAACAAAATCGTAGTTTATTGATTGAGGAAGTTTCTAACCCTCGGAGTTTCCTTGTAGAACTCACTACTGAGGAGCATATCATCGTCTGTCGTTGCAGAGGTTACAAAACATTATAGCTATCGGCTTTTTACCGTGACCACGGAGCCATCGAAGTCGAATCGCAATGTTTCTGGTCCCTCTAACAGCCGTAACACCTGACTGAGGTCTTCATAGCGGTTAATTATGCCTGTAAAGCGCTTCCGCTTGGCTGATTCGTCCGCATATACAACATGTACATCGTACCATCTTTCCAATCGGGTCATGATTTGTTCTATGGTTTCCCTATCAAAAGAAATCTCACCATACCTCCATGCTACATAGGGATAAGGGTCTACCTGTTCCACGTTCAGTTTTCCCGTCTCCTCAGCATATTCAGCCTTTTGGTTAGGCTTGAGTATCACCTCGTTGCTTACAGCTTTTCCACTGATGCCCACCTCGCCTTGTACCAACAAAGTTTGTATAGTACCATGGCAATCAGTATTCATATTAAACTCAGTACCATACACCTTCACATCAATACCCTTTTCGCTAGACACAATGAAAGGACGATTCTTATCCTGAACCACATCAAAATAAGCCTCACCCGAGAGAAAGACCTTTCGCTCAGTTCCCGTAAAATTAACAGGGAAACGAAGTTCTGTCATAGCATTAAGCCAAACCTTACTGCCATCAGAGAGTATAAGGCGATAGAATCCACCTTTAGGTATACGCATAGTGTTATAGACAGATTTATCGCTCTGTACACGTGCACTGGTAAAGTCCAATTCGGACGTTGTATTATTGCGAATACCTTTCTCATTGACTCCATCCACAACCT
This sequence comes from Bacteroidaceae bacterium, assembly GCA_963643925.1. Taxonomy (GTDB): domain Bacteria; phylum Bacteroidota; class Bacteroidia; order Bacteroidales; family Bacteroidaceae; genus Phocaeicola_A. Next base: position 2,421 of record CAVINS010000173.1, on the reverse strand, counting down.
TTACCTGTCGGTTGAGAGCCACCATTTCGCCCGAACTAAGAATCAGCATGGCATCGCCTTCAGGTTCAGTGCGAACAAGACTCTCTACAACAGTTTTCTCTTGCGTAGAATTAGTCTGATAAATGAAATGCACTGCAAAACCTATGAGGAGTAGAGCAACAGCAGCCGCAGCAGTCCATACAAACACCGTCTTACGGCAATTGTCAATCCCCGCATCTTTCGACAATTGTCGCCACACAACATCCTTATCAAAATGAAGGTCTCGTGGTGCACCCACTTGGAAAGTAGCGGCCAAATCGTTCAGCAATGCAAGATGTGCGGATTGTTCCATCCACTCGCTCACTTCTGCATCGTCCAGACTCTTCCGGTCCGTCAATATCCGATTGGCAAATTCTATATCTTTGTCGCTATACATTACTCTTATACTATTTCTATATTTGTCACAAACACCCCTTCAAAAGGGGTAACCCTTACAACACTTTTTAGGCTTCTTTACGAATCACTCCGCAACGTTTTCATAGCTCGAGCGAGATGTTTCTTTATCGTGTTGAGACTCACATTCATCTCCTCAGCCGCCTCTTTGTATTTTTTCTCTTCCACCACACATTTCATCACCGCCTCACGTTGCTTTTCAGGAAGTTGTTCGAGTCGCTGCCTTATGCGTGCCAATCGCTCATCGGGTTCTGCCATACGTTCCGAAGGCATAAGCAAGTATTGCGTCACCTCCACAGTGTGCAATTCCACCACACGTT
>CAVINS010000173.1:0-1659 GCA_963643925.1 Bacteroidaceae bacterium | reverse complement strand
GTCCCGCACAAAGCCAAAGACGAAACCAACGAGGTTTTCGTAGTGAGCCTCAAATAAGTTCTTGAAAAGTTCTTTTTCCATTCTACCGCTTCTAATCCCCCTCGATACACAGCTTACTAACCCTTCTCAACCGGGTCGGCGGCACAAAAGTACGGAAAAGTTTTTTAATCGAGCCTATGAGTCCCAATAATGTTGAATAAAAATTGTTTGAGTTAAAGCACACAGGGTCGGAATGCACAATAAGCAATCCCAACCCTATGGCCTAACACTTTTATAGAAGAATGTCAATAATTATCCGGGTACGAGTAAAATGCTCCGCTTGCATTGTAGAACGATTGATGAAACACATCTGCCACTTTACCATTTCCTTCCAATATTTGGGGAGTACCATCTGGCATTCCAGATAACAGGTTGAACAAGTACACCTTATACTTATTTGATGAGTAGGTGGCCACTATGAGTTTGTTCTTCCCGGCAACCAATGGAGTCCGGGTATGGGCTATAAAGGTTATTTCTTCTCCTCCGAAATCAAAGTCGACCTCTTTTTCCACTTTAAGGGACAAGTCTAGCATCCACAGTTTGCTCCCTTTAGAGAAGTAGATATAGGGAAGTTCCCTATTGGAACCCATACAATTGCTGATTGCGATATTCAATTTGTCCGGGAGTGTATCCAAGTCGATGCTTGTGTTTTTGTATACGAATAATGAATCGGTTGTTTTATCCTGCAACAAATAGCCTATGCCATTGTATCCGTTGTCATAGATTTGCAAACAGCGCATGTTGTTCAGCCCCATGCGGTCTGTATATTCAGTTCCTTCCATATCCGATTTAACAATAGTTCCCTTAGTCTCATTAAATCCATTTACATAGAAGCCGTTCCATGAGCTTGCAGATACCGCACAATGGGTAGACACCTTGTCACCTGTCAAGTAAACATTTTGAAATGGAGGAGAGAACATACCTGTTCCAGGAGATGAATACAAGTCACCATCGTTTATAAACACTTTTGTATTATACCCTGCTTGGTTATACATTTTCTGGGGATTGCACACCTCTGGCAAATCATAGAACAAGTCATTGTACCTCATCATGATTTTCATGTCATTAGCCGAGATGACCTTGATATCTTTGGAACTCATAATCATGAGAGACTTGGTATGTGTCTGTATGAGAGACTGACTATCGTACATAATCCAATCCATAAATCCAATATCACGGGCAGTACCCTGCATGGTTTCATCATTTACAGAATTGATCAAGTCGGAGTACTTTTCCCCCTCATAAGTAAACAGGTCGATATCAGTAATCGTTCCATCGTCTTTCAAGACAATCCAACCATCAGAAAGATGCGAAGCTACTTCCAAATTCGTTTCTGTATATGACATCAAGCCAGTTTGCTTGTCTACTATACGGAAAACCAGTTTATAGGAGCCTGCGGTCAGACGAACGGTATAGTTCAAATCCTTTTCTCTCGACAACGTGTCGCATTCCTGGTTAGACTGGTTATCGATGAGCAACCAGTAATAGTCGTAATCACTGTCCTTGGTAGTAGTGACAGTTGGCTTTATTGTAAGGACTTCCTGAAAGTCGATACGATAAGTTGTCTCAAACTTCTCAATGGTGATTTCATTGAGTTTAGAATAGTCATAGTTTCCCTTG
>CAVINS010000172.1:532-3339 GCA_963643925.1 Bacteroidaceae bacterium | reverse complement strand
GGCAGCTTAAAAAAGGAGACCTTGTACTGTCCGGGAAAGCGGAAGCGCGACCTGCTCTGACTGGCAAGCCGCGCTTCCTTTTTGTGTGCGTTCACCCCTTTTCGGTGAATTTTCGGTGAATGGTTTGTTTAACTGCTTGATTTTCATTCACCGTTTGCGGAGAGGCAGGTACTATCACCCTTTGTATCACTATTGTTTGTCTTTGTATCATTTTTCCCGCAACCTCCGTGGCTTTCAGCGTGATGAGCGGCGGTGCCCCTTTTCTCGCATACCATGCTACACAAAAACCAACAGCGTGTTTTCGGTGAATTTTCGGTGAACGGGGCGTTCACCGATTCTCACCGAAGGTGTCGAACTTCGACATCTCGCTCTCCTTTAGCTTGTCCACAATCTTGACGTAGGGCTTCATGGCCTTGAAGTCGGAATGCCCAGTCCACTTCATTATCACCTCGGCGGGTATCCCGAGGCGGAGTGCGTTCACCACGAAGGTGCGGCGGGCGCAGTGGGTGGAGAGCAGCTCGTATTTCGGATAGACGTTCTCCACCCGCTCGCTGCCCGCGTAATAGACGATGCGTATGGGGGTGTCTATGCCCACCATCTCGCCAATCTCCTTGAGGTAGTCGTTCATCTTCTGGTTGCTGATGACAGGCAGCGCCCTCTTCGCCTTGTTGTTCCTGGACTGCTGGAACTCGCGGCAGCGGTCGAGGATGCCGCGGGAGTACTTGTTCAGCTCCACCCTGAGGCCGTCGGTGGTCTTCTGTGTCACCACGCTGATGTACGTTCCGTGTATGTCCGTGAGGCGGAGCTTGGCGGCGTCGGAGTAGCGCAGCCCTGTGAAGCAGCAGAAGCAGAACACGTCACGCACGGCGGCGAGGCCGGTGTGCCTCTCCCCGAAGTCGAAGTCGTAGAGAGTCATCAGCTCGTCCCACTCGAGGTATATGACCTCCTTGCTGTTGCCGTCGGTGCCTTTGAGCTTGGGGCGGAAGGACTCGAAGGCGTTGTTGGTGTTGTAGCCCCGCTTGTAGGCCCAGCGGAGGAACCAGCGGAGGATGTCGAGGTCTTTCTGCACGGTGACGTTGCGGAGGCCGCTCTTCAGCAGGTGGCGCATGAAGCGTTGCAGGCCGTCCTCCGTGAGGTCGTCGAAGGTGAGCTGGGGGGCGAAGTTTTGCAGGTGCTTCTTGATGGTGCGGAACTTGGTGAGCGTGCCTTTCGTCCAGCCGTTCTGCTCCCCCATGGTGGAGGTGAAGAGGTCTATGCACTCGAAGATGTCGCTTGTGTCGGCGGGCTTGGCCATGGCCCCGAAATAGACTGCGAAGACCTGCCTGACCTCCTGCGGCTGCGGGACTCTCTGCTCCGCCTGCCTCTGCACGAAGAACTGGTCTATGGCGGCGGTGATGTCGGCGAGCCTCTTGTTGAGGGCGGCCCCCGTGTCCCCTCCGTGGCGGTACGCGGAGCGGACTCGCTGCTCGCCTCCGTCCCAGTACCCGGGCAGCACCTGCATCCCTGTCATGGACTCCACGCGTTGCCCCGACCACGACACCCGGACGAGGATGTACGCCCGCTTGTCGTATGCCTCATCCTCGGCGCTCTTCCTCCGCAGGTTGTAGCGTATGGAGTACTTCATCGGGACTGTATGTGGTACTCGTCGGCGCGGGCGGCGTAGGATGGCCAGCCCTCCTCCCTCATCTTCCTGTAGGGAGGCTCGTCGAGGAGCAGGTGGGCGTAGTCGTACACGCAGGCGCAGGCCTCGGAGTCCGTGAGGCCGTAGTCCTGCTGGAAGTCCGCTATGGCGCGGCAGAGGTCGAAGTAGTCAAGGGCGGTGTCTCCCGTCGGCTCAGGCGTGAACATGCCTATGGCGTCGCAGTGCCTCCTGATCGTGGCGGGGGGCAGCAGCAGTGGCTTCAGGAAAGGCTCTTGGTGGTAGAGGTACAGCGAGAGCCACTGCATGAGGAGGGGCTTCGTGTTCAAGTCCTCCGCCGTGGCCACCACGGATGACTGGTCGAGATGGACGTTGCCATCCTCGTCGAGGCTGCTCTCCACGAGGCGGAGGCTGGCGAGGAAGCCGGCGAGGGAGGAGCGGCAAAGGTCAGCCCCCCAGGGGGACGTGCCGTGGAGGTTCTGTTCGATAAGCTCGTAGGGGTCTGTGGACGGCTCTATGGCGCAGCCCCACTCCTTGGCCCTCCAGAGGAGCGAGCCTATCGTGACGTATGGCTGTGAGGGTTCGGGGTCGAGGAGGCGGACGGTCTCCTTGCCTCGCTTTGATGCCCTGTACAGGGCGAACAGTGTCGGGTTCATAATATATGTGTCCTATTTGTTTATCATGCCTAACAGTGTCGTTATCTGCTCCGACTGGCGGTTTATCGTATCCTGCTGCTCGCCGATGATGTTGAGCAGGGCGGAACTGTCACCGCCATTGCTGTAGGTGTTGCCATTCCCTCCCCTTTGGACGATAACGCCGTTGTTGTCGCCAGCCACTTGGCTGTTGGTGTCGGACGATACAATCTCGCCCTCGCCAGTAATGAGCCATCTTGCGTTGACTGTCGGAATGTTAATCAGAATTTTCTTGATGATAGTCAAACTTGCGTTTCTTGGAGCTTCAGGGCTGCAAATGTTACTCAAATTCTGCTCACTCTCCCCAATTTTCATCGCAAAATCGCGGTTGCTGTCATCAAAAAAAACTTGTCGAATTTGACAAATTCTCTGGTTTAATTCCGATTTTTTTATGTCGATTTTTTGCCTCATAACAAAAAAAATTTATCATGAAATATGTTGATTTATAGCATTATATAAAATATTTTGTCAGAATG
>CAVINS010000172.1:0-522 GCA_963643925.1 Bacteroidaceae bacterium | reverse complement strand
TCAAGTGCAAAGATACAAAAAATTCTAACACACATAAAATTCAAAAAAAGATGACAAAGGAATTTTTAGAGAAAATGACCACCGAAGAGGTCTTGGCAAAAATTAACGAGCTGGATGCCGACGTCAACTTGTACAAGTCGATGTACAACGCCATGAGCGACAAAGCAGCCCACTTGCAAAGTAAGCTCGATGCTATCACGGCAATCTGCAAGCTCTAACGCCTGAGGGGCTGGGAGACCAGCCCCTTTATAAAGAAAGTAAACAACAATAAAAATCCACGAAAGATGAATAAAGTTATTTTCAGCGACATTGACGGCACCTGCCGTATCGAATTTGATACTGCCGACGGCGTTAAGACCGTCAGCTTTGAGGCGACTTCGAGCCTCGTGAACTACGTACGCGACAACGGCATCAACGTGCCTATCGCCAACTGCACCTGCGAATGAAGGAGGCCACCATGTACGGATACGATTCATATAAACTGGCGACCCCTTGGGACGAAGAGCCCGACACGGCCACGAC
>CAVINS010000171.1:0-3359 GCA_963643925.1 Bacteroidaceae bacterium | reverse complement strand
ACAATGCACCGATATCTGAAGAAGCAGAGTTCGCTTTCTCTACGGCATTGAATGCAATGCTCGAAAAAGGCTCTCACAATAAATTTCGTGTAGGTGACCGCACCTTCCTCTTTTGGGCTTCTTCTAATAGTGAAGCTGCCGAAGAGGCAGAGGGAGGCTTGTTCGACTTGCTCGGTATAGCAGAAGAACCAAATGATGACCCGAATGCAAAAGTGGAACATGTGAGAAAAGTATTCAAAGCCATTTACTCTGGATCACTCCAAACGGCACTCGACGACCGCTTCTACATATTAGGCATTGCTCCAAATGCTGCTCGTGAAGCTGTGGTTTATTGGTCAGAGACTTCGTTGAAGGAATTTGCAGGTATGATTCTCAAGCACTTTGCCGATATGGAAATAGTGGATGGCCGCAAGGATAAGAAACCGTATATGGGTGTTGGCAGTATGCTTTCTGCCGTTACTCTTGGCGGTAAGCAGTCCGAAGCGACGCCTAATCTCCCTGAAGCCATAGTGAAGAGTATCTTCCAAGGCATTCCATATCCATTCACACTGTTCTCGTCGTGCATACGCAGAATACGTGCAGAGAACTCAATCTATACAGGCCGAGCGGCCATAATCAAAGCATATCTCAACAGACTCAATGATAACAACAAAAAAATACAATCTATGTTAGATAAAGAAAATACCAACTCAGGCTACCTTTGCGGTCGCCTCTTCGCCGTTCTTGACAAGATTCAAGAGGACGCCAACCACATCAGCAGTATCCGCGAAAGATACATGAACGCTGCCAGCACCACACCGGCATCAGTCTTCGCTACCATCCTCAACCTCTCTGTACATCATGCAGAGAAACTCAACGAGGGAAGCAAAGTGTTCTACGAGAAACTCAAGCAGGAAATCATTTGCAAACTTCCTGCAGACGCCTTCCCCGCTCATCTCGATATGCAAGACCAGGGACGCTTCTTTGTGGGCTACTACCATCAGCGCCAGGACTTCTTCACTAAGAAGGATGACAACAATGAATAGAATTAACAGCAATCATTAAAAGTATACAACAATGACAGAACTCAAAAACAGAATCGACTTCGTTTACATCTTTGATGTACAGGACGGTAACCCTAACGGTGATCCCGATGCAGGCAATCTCCCACGTGTCGATGCAGAAACAGGCATGGGCCTCGTGACTGACGTATGTCTCAAGCGCAAGGTACGCAATTATGTGCAGGCGGCAAAGAATCTGGCTGACGGCTACGATATCTTTATCAAGGAGAAGGCTGTGTTGAACAGCGAGATAGATAAGGCACACGACGACGAAACTGTGAAGAATGCCAAGGATAAGACTGAGGCTGCACGCAAATTTATGTGCAAGAACTACTACGATATCCGCACATTTGGTGCAGTGATGTCTACAGGCAAGAATGCTGGTCAGGTTCGTGGCCCTATCCAGTTTACTTTCGCTCGCTCAGTTGACCCTATTGCTACTGCAGAACACTCAATCACCCGTATGGCTGTCGCTACGGAGAAGGAAGCAGAAAAACAGAACGGAGGCAACCGTACCATGGGCCGCAAAGCCACCATACCCTATGGCCTCTACGTCTGTCATGGCTTCATCTCCGCGAACTTGGCCAAACAGACTGGCTTCTCGCAGGAAGACCTTGATATCTTCTTTGAGGCCCTCAAGAATATGTTCGATGTTGACCGCTCGGCTGCACGCGGACTGATGAGTGCACAGAAGCTCATAGTGTTCCGCCACGACTCAGAGCTCGGTAACGCTCCTGCCAACAAGCTCTTCGACCGCGTGAAGGTGGAGAAGGCGGCGCAGGCTGCTCTACGCTCTTTCTCTGACTATAAGGTAACCATCGACAAGGATAACCTGCCTCAGGGTGTAACCATTGAAGAGATGATTTGATGTACACAGAAGATGAAATGCTAATGCTGTCGGGAATTCAACATTTTATGTTCTGTCCCCGACAGTGGGCATTAATCCACCTAGAGCAGCAGTGGGACGACAACCGGCTTACGGCAGAGGGTGAAATCCTGCACAAAAATGTAGACAATCCGTTTTACAGGCAGAAAAACGGGGGAGTGGTGACACTCCGCTCGGTGCATATAGCCTCGGATTCTCTTGGTCTGTATGGTATGACCGATGCATTGGAACTTACTCCTGCTGCCGATACAGAATCAGATACTGTCGGCCATCCCGATTACCCTGGCCGCTGGCATGTGTTACCTGTGGAATATAAACGAGGCACCACAAAACGTAATGAGGTGGATGAGGTTCAGCTTGCGGCACAGTGCATCTGTCTGGAAGAGATGTATGGCATCAATATCCGACAGGGAGCTCTGTTTTATTGGGAGGATCGTCATAGAGACTTGATTTACATAGACGAGCCGCTTAGAAAACTCACCGGGGAACTTGCGGACCAAATGCATTGCATCTATAAGAGCGGAAAAACTCCGGCTGTCATTAAGAAGCCTCACTGTCGGAATTGTTCTCTCAAAGACCTTTGCCTGGTGGAACTTGATGGTTGCGGCAGCGCAGAAAAGTATTTAAAATCAGCATTATATGCGGAAACTGCTTAATACGCTCTACATAACAACACCGAACGCCTATCTTAGCAAGGACGGCACCAATGTCGTTGCAAGCGTAGATGGCATTGAAACGTTCAGAATCCCTGTTCTGAACATCGAGTCTATAGTCTCATTCAGTTATATGGGCGCCAGTCCTGGACTTATGAAATTATGTGCAGATAATGGCGTTGCGCTCACTTTTCTCTCGCCGCAGGGCAGGTTCATAGCAAGGGTTGAAGGACCTGTCAGAGGAAATGTCTTGCTGAGAATGAAGCAGTACGAACTCTCCAAGGACAGTGGGTTCTGCCTGCACCTCAGCAGAATATTCATCGCCGGTAAAATTCAGAACTCCAGAGCTGTGCTGAGACGGTTTGTACGGGACCACGGAGATAATTTGGATGTGGAGCGGGTGGCGGAACTGCTGAATTTCAAAAAGGTCGCGGCGCTGCATGTCGCCGACAACGATGCGCTTCGAGGCGTAGAGGGGGATGCCGCCAATTCATATTTTTCAGTTTTCTCAACCTTGATTGTTCAGCAGAAAGAGGCTTTCAAGTTCCACGGCAGAAACCGACGGCCGCCCAAGGATGCCGTGAATGCGATGCTTTCGTTTACATATACGCTTCTGGCAAATGATGTCGCTGCAGCTTTGGAAACGGTAGGATTGGACCCCTATGTCGGCTTTCTGCATACGCTCCGACCCGGACGGGTGTCGCTTGCTCTTGATCTGGAAGAAGAATTGCGTGCATACCTGTGTGATAGGCTTGTGCTTTCACTTATCAATCTCAAACA
>CAVINS010000170.1:0-3377 GCA_963643925.1 Bacteroidaceae bacterium | reverse complement strand
CAGCGGTTTTCTTTTATACTATAACGTCTTTATCACTCGAAATGTCGGATGAACCAAAAAAGTTTTACCGGACAGCAATATTTTGAAATAGGAAACATGGAACACTGATAAGAGAGTCCTCTTTCAGCCCTTCCCTTTAGGAATTGTCTTTGCTTTCTTTCGTGAAAAATCGTAGTAGGCGCTGATCGCTGAGACACGCCCTTCGACAGCTGGATAAACTTAGGAGGTCGAGCGCACTCGACCTCCTACAAATACCTTTTATCTTCTCAGTGGGTGTAGCTCGGTGATCTGCACCTACAATTTGCATTTGTGCTGAACAGTAATGTCCCTAAGCGTTTCTGCTTAAAGATGTGGCAAAAAGGGAAACATCAGAACTTATATCCCAACGTCAGGAGTACTTGGTGGCGCTTGTTGCTCACCTTTGCGGCATTGCAGATGTTGTCATAGGTGCTATCGCTACTGTCGGTATAGCTCATGAAAGGATAGAATTCTCCATTGGTCTGACTGTACTGATAAGCAACGTCGACGAACATCTTCTTGTATGCGTAGCCCACGCCAGCAGTGATGCGGTTGGTGGATTTCCAGTTGGTGTAGTCGGTTGTTGAGCTGTAGAACGTGCCGTAGGAATCGATTGTGCCGTCCTTGTAGCCTTTGTTGTTATACATCGGCGACACATAGTTGTAGCCTATGCGCAGCGCAAGGTCTTTTGTTGGCTTGTATTCCACCCCCGCCTTGAGTGTCGATACGCCTTTGAGCACCTTCTTTATGTTGCTTTTCATGCCGTCGTCGCGATGGCTGTTTTCGTGGTAGTTGCCGTAGTAGTCGTACACTCCTCCGTCGTTGATGCGGATGTCGGAGTTGCTGTAGTCGGCAAACTCATAGGTGGCTCCGAAGGCAAGATTGTTGCCTATGGTGTGGCCGATGCTCACTCCAAAGCGCCATGGGGTGTAGAACTTGAAGTCATAGCTTTCGCCGTTCTCGCCATAGTCGTGTGCGCCATAGTCGTTGGAGAGGTTGTTGTTAAGCATGGTGTAGTTGGCTGTCCTTAGGTCATACCATGTCGGGGTGTGGCCGTAGAGTCCCACGCGGAACGATGACTCCTCGATGGGGCGAACGATTACACCAAACTTAATGTCAAATCCTGTTCCTGTTATCTGGCGCACATCGTCCACTGTCACAGACCCTATGCTTGCGTTGCCGTTATTGACAAGATTCTCCTTGTAGATGCTTTCGTTGTTGTAATGTACGTCGTACAATCCGAAAGAGACACCCCAATAGATGCGGTCGTTGGAGTTGCCGCTGATGTTGAAGTCATATTGACCGATGTAGCCCGTGTTGCCGCGTGCAAAGAGGTAGTCGGTGGCATTGTAATAGGTGGGGTCGTATGTAGTGTTACCGTCCGCATCGGTGGTTGGGCGCACGAGGTAGCCGTAGGTGCCGTCGCTAACAGTATTGCCGTTCTGGTCGGCGAGGATAGCATTCTTGCCGCTCAGCACCACGTTGCTGTAAAGGTAATCTAACTGGTTGACAGTGTTGTATTCGCTCACCAATGTGCTGTTTTGGTTTTTCAACCTGTAGACACCGTTGTAGTTCTTCAGCCCGGAGAGTTTGTTCTGCGAGGCATTGTTGAGTTTTCCGGCAGCGGAGAGAATCTGATTGAAGTTTTTGCTCTTGCTGTAGTTGAAACCAAAATTCACATACGACCGCTTGCCGGTGCGCATGGAATAGACGAAACCTGCTTGGTCGAAACTCATGTTGGTCTTGTCGGCATTGGCAAAGCTGCTGACTCCGCTCTGCACCACCATGCCAAAGGAGACACTGGCGGTGCTTCTCCTGAACATTCCTATGCCGGCAGGGTTGGTGCCCATTGTCGTGATATCGGCTCCTAATGCTTCCATGGCTCCACCCATACCCACATAGCGTGCCGTTCCGTTGAGGTCTTTCGAAGCTAGAGGTGCGTTGTCGTAGGTCTCTTGTGCATTGGCTGTTGCGCAAAGCAGCATGAGAGCCATTGCTGAAAATATCTTTTTCATAATTCTGTCTTTTTGCTTTTTGTTGATTTTATGTCTTCACACATTATATTATTCATGTTAGCGGCGACTGCCAAATCCTCCGCCATGGCTTCCACCTCTGCCTCCGCCGAATCCGGAGCCGCCTCCGAAGCTGCCGCGGCTACTGCCGAAGGTGCTTCTGCTTTGCGATGTCGTCGTGCGACTCGGTGTTTGGTATTGCCGTGTGCTGCTGTTGTTGCTGTAACTACTGCGACGCTTGCCGAATGAACCGCTGTTGTTGGAGAAGCTCCTTCTGTCAGAAGAGTTGCGGCTTGCCGATGCGTTGCTGCCAGTGCGGTTGCCGTAGAACCGTCCTCCGCCATAGGCGTGGTTTCTTGTTCCCGAAGGCCCGCCATAACTGTAATGCTCTCTCGGCGCATGCCAGCCTGACCAACCATAGTAGGGATAGCCCCAACCGTAGAAGCTGTCGTAATACCACGGGCTGTACCATCCTGCACCATACCAACCGTTATACCATGGGTCGTACCAACCATACCATGAACGCCAATATGGGGGCGACCAATAATAAGGTGAATGCCATCCATAGAAGTCATCGAACATACTCATGCGGCGGCTGCAAGCGTAGTCGTCATCGTCGTAGTAGCTCTCAGATCCAGGGTAAACGCTCATGAGCGAGTCGGTTTCTTCGGCGTTCCACAACTCGTCGCCTGTGTGAAACTCTATAATGTCGTTGCCCAATGAGTCGGCGCCTATTTTCTGATAGTAACTTCTCAGTTTGCCACGACGGTTGTATTCGTCCACATTGCGGTTGGAACCACAATAATATGTCGGCGTGTCATCATGCCGGCAGCCGGTTTTTGCTTTACATTCTTGTTTGCTCTGCTTCTTGGGGACAAAGTAAAGGTCGTCATCCTGTGCTGTCGCTGTCTGCGGCAGCACTATGAAGAAAGCCGAAATCAGTAATAATCGTGTTATCATATTCCTTGATTTTTATTTGTTCTCTGTGTGGGCCATCCCTCGCTGTCATCGCCGGACACTGGAGGATGCTCGTTTATTTGATGCAAAGATAATTCCGTTTGCTTTGCAAAATTAGGGAAAAACCCTAAAACAGGGTAGGTTTTCCCCTAATTATTTCTTCAAGTTTCTGATTTATAATTGAGTGATTTTTGTAAATGTAGGTGCGCATTTCCGAGGCGCTCCCATTAATTCAAAACTCGCTCGCAAGGATGCGCCTCGGCGTATGGTTACCCTTGTCTTGCTTATAGCCTTACAATCGATTTTACACCCTTTATCGTTCTTAGTTTTTTGAGAAGCGTTTCCAGTCGTGAGGTGTCGTCGAGCGAGACGGTGAGGTTGCCCAGGAAC
>CAVINS010000169.1:1870-3383 GCA_963643925.1 Bacteroidaceae bacterium | reverse complement strand
CCTACCACTTATATTTGGTCGAAAAGGCGTAGGTTATACAAGCATTTTTCAGCCTCTCGGTTTCGCTGTTCTGCAGCCATTGAAAACCAATAGACCGCTTCTTTGTCATCTTTTGCCACACCTCTTCCGTAGTAATAGCATTCGCCAAGACTGCGTTGGGCCTCGTCGTCGCCCTTTTCTGCTGCAAAGCGAAACCACATCGCAGCTCTCTTATAGTTTAGTCTTGTCCCCAGTCCATAGTAATAACTGTCGCCAAGTCGGTACTGTGCATAGACATTTCCCATCCACGCCGCTTTCGTATACCACTTGAAGGCTTCCTTTAGGTCCTGCTTTTCTACAAGACCATCAGAAAACCAATTGCCAAGGGCGCAACACGCATCTGCGTGTCCCAATGCAGCTGCAGCATTGAGCAGTCTGAACGCTGCACCACAGTCTTCTTTCACACCTGTACCCATACTGTAGTCGACGGCGAGTTCGAACATAGCTTCAGCATCACCGTTACTTGCTTTTTCTTTCAGAAGCTCAATTTCATTGATGCTCTTGGTGTTTGCTGTACTTTCAAGTTTTATTGTCATAGTTTTTCTGTATTTATCTTTGTTCTGTATGTATTATACAAAGGACATACGCAAAATCCAAATGACAAGTCAACTTTTTTACACATTGAGGAGGATGTCTTTCGGTACTTCACCAAGTACTAACCATTTTCTAAGTTCCCAAACAATTCCTCCAATAATACATCCGCTTCCACACCCTCTAGCATTGGAGCATAATGAACATATTCCAATCCATATGATGGAATTCTTGGAAGCGAATGAATCCATAGGTAATAATTCCTGCTTGGCGGATTTGATTTGTCATAACCGTAGGCATTGACAAGGGTTTCCTGGGCTCGTATCTCTATCGTCTTGCACAAATCCTTGTGGGTGTCAGACAACTCCCGTATGTCTATCAGTTCTTGATAATGCTGCTCCTCGTCCCATATTCTCTTTTCCAGTATCTCCTTTATCTGGGTAATATATTCCGACTCAAGATAGATAGGATATGGAGATCCCTGTTCCTTCTCCAAATCCTTGAATACTATCCAAATAGTCGCGTTTGGAACACAGATGTTCATTTCTTCGAATAGCTTGTCGGGCCATATAGGGACTAAGTCACTATTTGTGTCTATATCGTCCCTTTGCCAACATAGAAGTTCTTTATATTCGTCACTCTGCCGCCATAGTTCCTGTATGGTAGTATTTATCTTCTCATACAACTCTGGACTGTGCTCCTTAAACTTGTCGGTAACAAATTCTTCCCAATGATTGCCGCGAAGAAGGAAATAGTCGTGTATTGCCATAACTTCTTCCGGATGAAGCGTAATGTCCACTGAACAGACAAACTTTTCACCATTGACAGTCAACAAACAGCAAAAAATGCCAAACGTATATGTCTTGTCTTTATTCTTTTCCATCTATCTATTACACATGATTTGATAATGAACCAAAATAATTGCGAGATCAATCTTCAGCAT
>CAVINS010000169.1:0-1860 GCA_963643925.1 Bacteroidaceae bacterium | reverse complement strand
AACGCATACTTATTTCTGCCATCCTTTCCTGTAAGTTTTGTCCAATATAGATTTCAATTGATCTTCTGTCTTTACAAGTACTTTTCGGGTATTGGACGGATTTTCCGTATGTACTATCAATTTTGCAGCTTCCAACTGGTTCATAAGGCGACCAGCTCTATTGTAGCCAATGCAAAACTTGCGTTGGAGGTCAGCAGGCGTAACCGTATCCAACCCCACGAGGTAAAGAGCCACTTCTGCAAAATATGGGTCTGCATATTTGATGTCTACTCGCCACGGACTTATGTAACCTGTCGGTTCTGTCAATTTTGGCAAAACGAAAGGAATGTCCGGAGATGGCTGTTTGGCTATATAGTCGCAGACACGGGACAGTTCTTCTTGGCTGACATTAGCTCCTTGCAGATGTATCGGATGTGAGGTGCTGTTCAATCGGAAGTACATCTCATCTACTCCTGGGGCATCTGTTCCTTTACATTCAAGTATGCCCTCCAATTCATCTGCATGCCACACTCTCAATGCTATGCGACATGGAAAAATCTCCTTTATGGTGGGAGTGAGAACAGTTGGTTGCGTAGTAGAGGCAATTATATGTATGCCGACAGAGCTTGCGCTGTTTGCCAATGCAGTAAGTGGGTTTTCGGTATATGATAATGCTTCGGTGGAAAAAATCGCCAAGTCGGAAATGTAAACCACGACATATGGCATACGGTTATGTTCCTTCTCTGCATACAACTTCCCATTGGTACACAGCTGGTTGTATTCTCTGATATTTGTTGTGTTGGTAGCGTTAAGCAAGCGGAAACGCTCTTCCATCAATCCATTAAGCATGAAGGCGGTTTCAATCAACGTTTCATTGTCATCTGATCGGGTAACACAGTTGTAGCTTGGTATGGTTGTCATAAAGCTGCAGGGGAAATTTTCGTCAAAGACGGAGTGACGGTTACCAATGTGCACGAATTTCAGTTCATCGGGGCGTTTGGTAAACAACAGCGATGCGACTATTGACTTTATAACGTAGTCGTCTGGCATTCCGTTGGCCACAAGTATGTGTGGTATATTTGCAAGGTCTAGTATGAAGGGCTTGCCGTCTGTAGTTTTTCCAAGAGCAACAGGTAGATTCATATTGGCGGTCTGAAACTCCTCAGTATTCAGTACATGCTCCAGAGCAAGTGTATTTTCTTGCTCATCGGGAAATTCTATGCTTTCCTCCTCAGCTTTCTCCAGCAAGTCAAGTGGAGGGTATTGGTATTGTAATATAGTTTTATCCATTTGCTTCTTCTGTTTCAAATATCTGATTTGGCTGTATATTCAGACTATCTTACGATATTACCATTTATCAATGCTAACCACTCGGAATCCACCACATCACCTTTGACGATGACCTTATCGCCCGGAGCTACCATGCGGTTCCAACGCTCCATGAGCGACTGGTTCATGGCGAGCATATCGACGAATTCGGGGTGCTGGGCCAATACTTCCTCAGAATCGAATGCTGGAAGGTCAAGATGATGAGTGCGCTCAGCCTCACTGCGTGGACGCTCAATCCATTCCTTCAGCTCTGCGAGACAGTCCTCCATGGAGGTGTGGACTTTCTTGATGCCATATCTCTTGGCCAGGAACTTCATGTGACGCGTGCCGCTGATATCCGAGTCAATGCCAAGGATGATTTTCTTGCCACGGGCGATATTCTCCGCCAATTCCATACGGGTGGTCTCAGCATAGACGCGGTGGCCGAGCTCAGCCTTCGGGTCCTTGTTGGGAAGCCAAAAGAGAGCAACGTCACACATGCGCAAGCCTTGGGTCTCCCATACCACCTGATTGGACGGCTGGTGCATGGTCTTGTAACGCGGACTGAGGAAG
>CAVINS010000168.1:0-3383 GCA_963643925.1 Bacteroidaceae bacterium | reverse complement strand
GTGAGTGCTTTTACGAAAATATTTTGTAATTTTGCACTTGCTTGTTGAATTCACGCCATAACATTTTGACCTATGGTTGTTAAAATCTTATTCTTCAACTTCTGCAGGAATTTCTATACCTCTACATCTACAGTAAAAACGAACAGAGTTCTTCTTTATTTGTTCTATACTACCTTTCAACTCTTTCTTTTCTCTGTCTGATAGAGCGTCATCAAGCATATTGTTAATGTCAAAAGATGACAATGTCATACCGCTAGCTTTTAAATATTTCAGTTCTTCTCTGACAAAATCATCCAACTTTTCCAATGCTATCTTTTTTATTTCATCTATTTCTGTCATGATTTTCTTTTATGTTATTTATTATTTCATACTGCTTTATATCAAACTCATACTCTGCAAAAAGATTATCTACACGTTGGAAGTCGATTTCTTCATGCAGCACTGCTGCGATATAGTTGATAATGACGTATGTTTGTAGAATTTCTCTTGGAAATAGGCTTTTTACGTGTCGTCTGTCATCCTCACTGCTATATGGGTGTGCAGGAGAACATGCCAACTCGAAGTCAAGCAGTTCAAGCGCCCACGTATAGTTCTGCTCATGTATAGCATTATGCAATATATCATGGTTATGAAGTATGCGGAGGTTGCGAATCAGCACATTGGCTGCAATCATATAGTCCTCTTCATATCCTTTGTCGTTTAGTTTCTCCCACTTGTGTACTTCTTCCCATATTTGTTCCTGCGGCATAAAAGGAGCATCACTTATACGCCACGGACATTCTACATCATATTGCAACAAAACGGGTTTCATTGTATGACCAGTTGGAAGAGTTATCTCTGTTTCCAGCTCCAACACATATTCCATGTGATTGGTCTTGATGCCAAGAGATTCTATTTCTTGACCAAGTAGGAAATCGCGTTCAGCATCAGTCTTTAGCAATAGCCCCAATGTATCATCACCAAACTGTCTTGTGTTCAACAATGAGTACTGGGTATAACTCAAGCCATTACCTTTGCTTACAACATATCGACCATTATCCAATCTGCCAACTACAAAGCTTCTACCGTGAATGGGAGACAGGCAATACATTTCCTTATCTCCGTTGAGAGAACGAAGATAAGGAAATATAGGATATGCGCAATCAGTATAGTGCAGTAAATTGCACGAGACGCTTTTGCATCTAAATGTGTTATTTCTGCACACCTGCCAATTCATTGAAACGAACTAAAACTTGGTCCAATTCTTCTTGTGAAACTTCTTGTCTTGAAATAAGTTTCTTATATATATCCAAGACGTTCTGTTCAGTCAGTAATATACTTTTCATGATTTTTTGCTTTTAAATTTCCAAAAAGCAGGCTAGATCCCAATGGATCCAACCTGCAAGTTTTTACCCACGCTTTTACAACGAGCGATACTGGATACCGCAGTTACTCTCAAAAGCCTGAGGACAATGAGACATTGTCACAATCTTAGAAGCTGCTGCTACGTTCAAATCTACATTCATAGTCGTAAATTTTATACGGTTATAGTGATATTTCTTGGGGAACCACATTTACCCACCTACCTTCAGTCTCGTGTCGCTATAGTCTTGCGACATTTCTCTTTTTATCTTGACAGGAACATAGTCAGGCAATTCTGCCAAACGTTCCCTCAACGATTTGCCATTCAGAGGGTCATAACCCATCATCATCTTTTGAGCCAACTCGTATCTTGTCTTCGCTACATAGCAGTTTAGCTCAGCAGCTTTCAAAGGTGTGCCATGCTCCACAAAGTTATTGCCTGGACAAAGATTACAATAACCGCAATAGTCGTATCGACCACATTCTTCATAGTCTGTCAATTTCAAGTTGCGCCAATATTTTAGTCCTTCATCGTTTACGTCAATCTCCGCAATGCTCTGCTCCTTGATATTGCCGAAAACAGTGTGGAAAGCACAACAAGGAATAACGTTGCCTTCTGGAGTGATACAGAAAGAATTATATCCTGCACCACATGGATTGTCATCCATACGTTTGGGTTGCCCACCAAAATTAGGTGCTTCCTTTCCTACATACAAGGGTACATTGTCATCACGCAACACTATCTCCAATTGTTCGGGAGTCATACGCAGATATTTGGTGACACATTTATCGCCCTCGATAGAATCTGTCAGACTAATCTCAAACTGTGGACCTGCGCCCAACTCTTGGGCAATATCTGCCACCATATAATAGGACTTCACGTTCGGACGCATTACACAGCATTTCAGATTCATAGGCGTGGCTAACTCTGCTAATTCTCTTACCACGGCCATCGAGCGGTTCCATGAGCCAGGGATTCGTGTAATGTAATCATGTACCTCGGGTAGTCCGCTATAGATAGACATACCTACAAGTCGTGGGTAATAATCTGCCAAACGCTTCACGTCATGTGTGATGCGCTGTCCATTGGTAAATATGTCGAATACTATACCTTTATTATATAGGTAGTCTATCAATTCCCAAGCAAAAGGTTTGGAGAATGGATCACCGCCAGTAAGACAAACCTTTATAATACCTTGCTCATAAAGTTCATCTATCACTCGCTTGTAATCATCAAGAGTCATCTCGTCTCGGTCGCCACGTCCACTTTTTTCATCATCATTGCGAGTAGCTCCCTCGTTATAGCAATGGATACACTTCTCACTACAATTGTAAGTGAGTTCAAACATCACACTCGTAACGCCTCCAACCTTTTCTGTATAAAGCATCTCAGCGTTGGAAATGGCATAAGGAAGTTTTTCTTGGGTTGTGCGTTCTACAGGAGTCAGCCCTTGCTGGCGATTATATGCACTTACCCTACTGCGATAGTCAGTTATGACTTCTTCAGAAGGAAAAACAGAAGAAACTATGCCAAGCTGTTCTAGCTGTTGGAAGAACGGAATCAGACTCTCCATTGCGATATTCAACTTGGTAGCCAGTTCGTCGAGAACGAACTCGCCATTTCGCGGATGAGACAATACCTCACCTATCACCATAGCAGAGAAGCTCTCGAAATAGTAACTCATGCCTGCGATAAGGTTGTAGTAGATTGCAACCTGGGCTTTATCGTTATATCTACCTGCTGTCCATAAAGGGCGAAAGTAGTGTTTGTCAGTATTCATATACAATTTCATTCATGCCACTAAAGCCCTTCAAAGTGGCGCACTTGAATATAAGTAGACTACGATATAACGCAAAACGTGGGCTTCCACCTCTGCTCATCTGTTGATTGAGGCCCTGAGAAAGCCCGAGAAATTGACGAGTAGAGTGTCTGCCCACGCCGGTATTTGCACGTACCTCCGGGAAAAGTGTGCATGAGGATTTTAGCGAACCCTCGCTACACACCCCGGGATACAGTTATTCCATACCCGTAGCAGCCACTT
>CAVINS010000167.1:2474-3386 GCA_963643925.1 Bacteroidaceae bacterium | reverse complement strand
GACGGATGAGAAGGATGAGAACGGAGATTTGTTGTCGGATGCGCAACGCCTTACGCCTATCGGTCGTCTTGTTCGCTCAACTTCTATCGACGAATTACCACAACTCATCAATGTATTGAAAGGAGATATGTCGCTGATTGGGCCGCGTCCCTTATTGGTAAAATATCTGCCTTACTATTCAGAACGTGAGCAACTCCGTCACCGAGTTCGTCCGGGCATTACAGGGTGGGCGCAGGTTCATGGACGCAATCATGTGCTTTGGGAAGAAAGATTCGAATATGATGCATATTATGCTGAGCATTTGTCCTTCTCCTTAGACGTTAAGATTCTTTTTCTAACCATTAAGAACGTGTTGCAACGAAAAGATATTGAAGTGGCACCCAATCTGATGGACTTTGATGAATATAGGCGTCAGCAGATGGATGGAAAAGTCTTTCTTTCGATTGAAGATGCAATCATTGATGAGACTCCCGTAAAAGTCGTCCGAGAGGACAAAATGAGACCATATGGGGGGGGTAATAAAGCGCGAAAAGCTATAAGTTATGAGAGATTCCTAAAAGAGCAGGGATACAATGCAGTAGTAACTTGTGGCGGCATTCACAGTAACCACAATAGAGCCATTGCACTGATGGCGATGTCTAATGGTTGGAAATGCCATTTGGTTTATCACGGTTCGCAGGAAGAGTTCAATAATGGCGGTGGAAACGCAGACCTTGTTAAGATGTCTGGTGCAACGTACGAGTTTGTTGCCCCAGCAGAAATAAGTGATGCAATGGATGCTGCAATGATTGAATTCAAAAAGCAAGGACTAAAGCCTTACTACATACATGGCGGTGGTCATGATTTGCCTGGTGGTGAGGCGTTTGTTGATGCCATCAAGGAATTGAAAGCACGATGCGAAAAGAATAATTA
>CAVINS010000167.1:0-2464 GCA_963643925.1 Bacteroidaceae bacterium | reverse complement strand
ATTATAAACCTGCGTATATCTTTGTGGCTTCCGGTACTGGGTCAATGCAAGCCGGTATGGCTGTAGGTCTTGACCTCGTAGGGTGGAGCGATGTCCAACTGGTTGGCATTTCCATCGGTCGACCACAAGAACGCGGTAAGAAAATTATAGTAGATTTCGCAAATATGCTTTCCCAACACTTCGCATTGAACAAAGATTATAACGACTCAATCATCTTCAATACCGATTATATCGGAAAAGGATACGGAAAAGGTTCGTACGCCGAAGATAACTTTGCCAAAAGAGTAAGAAAACAGTCAGGATTAATTCTTGATGATACTTACTCGGCAAGAGCTATGTATGGCATGGTGGACTATATCAAAAAGAATCATATTATAGGGAACGTACTGTTTTGGATGACAGGTGGCCCGCTTAATGCAAGACTTTAACAACAAATGAACATACTTTTCACTTGCGTTGGACGACGCACATATCTCTTGAAATATTTCAAGGAAAACATGAATGATGGTGATGTGCTAGTTGCTACCGATATGCAACTTTCAGCACCAGCCCTTCAAGTAGCAGACATAAAATTGCAAGTACCTGCCGTGTACGCACCCGACTATATCGACATCACGTTGGATATATGTAAGGAGTACAAGATTGATGCTTTAATGTCATTGAACGATTTGGAATTGCCTATTCTTGCCGAGAACAAAGCGCGTTTCGCTGAAATCGGCGTAAAGGTTGTGGTAAGTGACCCTACTGTCATTGATATCGCTTTCGACAAATACAAAACTGCCCAATGGATAGAATCCATAGGACTAAAATCACCTAAGACATATGTTAGTTTGGCAGATGTAAAGGTTGCTTTAGAAAATGGTGAATTGTTTTTTCCCCTCTTTATGAAACCTCGTTGGGGCTCTGGGAGTATCGGCTTGGAAAGTATTGCCGATATGGAGGAATTGGACATCTACTATCATCTGCTGATGAAGAAAATAAAAAAGACAATTCTTGCAACGGCATCTGTGGGTGATGAATACATTATTGTTCAAGAGAAACTGACTGGCGATGAGTTTGGGCTTGATGTGATGAACGACTTGTACGGCAATAATGTCGCTGTTAGTGTGAAGCAAAAATTGGCAATGCGTGCCGGTGAAACAGACAAAGCAATCACGCGTGACCTGCCCGAAGTACGTGAGATTGGGCGAAAAATTGGTACAGAATTGAAGCATATCGGAAACCTTGATGTGGACGTGATGCAAAACGCTAAAGGCGAATATTGCGTACTTGAACTCAATCCTCGTTTTGGTGGCGGTTTCCCATTCAGTTATGAGGCTGGCGTGAATATGCCTAAGGCCATTATGGAGTGGGTAAAAGGGAAGGAAGTTGATGCTTCTATCCTTCAACCTGAATATGGGAGAATGTTTTCCAAGAACGATTATCTGATGGAAATAAAAGGGTAGGACTATGATAACAATAGAAAAACACTATTGGCTATCGAAGTTGAAGAACGTATGGGAGAAACTGTACGGGGCGAACTTGACGTTGTCTGTGTTCCAGTCGTATGAGTTTATGCACAACTTTTGGAGGAACTCGTGGGTCTATGGCGTGACGCATCGTGAATTGCCTGTGTTCTATCTCGTTTTGGAAGATGGTATTCCTCGCATGATTGCTCCTCTGTGCAAGAAGTGCGATGGCTCTTACGAGATAATGGGCAACAAGAATGGTTGTGAATACTGTGATTTTATATATGCCGGTGATACAAATGTAGATTTGTATGTTGACGTACTCCTGAAGTATTTGAAGCGCAAGGTAGTGTTTGCCCGAATTAAGGACGACTCGTCGCTCTACCGGAAGTTCCTTGGCAAAGACCATGTGAAAGCGCTCCATGAAGAGGCTTGTGTCAGTATCGCTTTACCAGACTCCTACGAGGCATACTACAAGAGTTTACATTCGTCTGTGCGGCAGAATTTGCGCACGTCTTTAAATAGATTGAAACGTGACGGGCATTCCGTTAGTGTAAAGGTTCTGCACGATGGCGGGCAAGTTACAACGTGGAACTACAACGATAAGGAAACGCTGCAAATGGGGTCAACTAGCTACTCCACGCAGGATGGGGATACGCAGAATGTAGGCAATGATTTCGCTGAGATGATGGCACTCTATTATCGGAGGCATGCTGAGCGATATGGCGAGCGGACAAGCCGACTGAAGATGTGGTATATGAAGCATCTGAATTTCATGTCCGTTAGTCTGTGTTGTATGCGCTCTGCCATAAGTGTCATGCTCTTCATTGATGATGAGCTTGCTGCCTTCATGAGCGGGCTCGTAAGTGCTGGTAAGGGCGACTTGATCATTCCTCGCCTGTCAATAAACGGGAATCTAGGGTTCTATAGTCCTGGCATGTTGTTGGTAAACGAAACTGCTCGTTACCTAATAGACAAAACAGATAACCGCAACCTTGATCTCTCGTTGGGGGCGG
>CAVINS010000166.1:2336-3420 GCA_963643925.1 Bacteroidaceae bacterium | reverse complement strand
TGCAGTGAGTTCTGCCACGAGTTCCTCCTTGGCGTAAGCTTCACTGCCAAATCCCGACTTGGGCTTCAAGCGGTTCAGCCGATTCTCTGCCCCGCTGGCATGGCTCATCTCATGTAGGAGGTTAGAGTAGAACGCCTCGCCATCAATAAATTGCGACTTTTCGGGCACTACAATGATGTCCTTCGAAATACTGTAGTATGCCTCGTCGCCACGGGTGGGCTTGATGGGACACACATAGAGGTCTTTGGCTATCATCGCATCGAGCGCCGGGAAATCGCGCATGCCCTGCCGGGACTCAACTTGCTGACCTTCCTTCTCGTCAACAAACTTCTGGTAGAGCTCGGGGCGAGCCTCCTTGATGTTCGTCTGGTCAAGATTAAATACATTGTATACCTGCAGTTTTGGATAGACGTGATACTTGGCACGTTCTTCCTCGCTCATCTGCCGATAGTCGTCATACTTGATGCGTTCCTTGGTCTCACTGTTGATGCAGGTAAAGGTGGTGAGCATCACAGGCGTGCTCTTCTCGCCCTTGTTCACACCCACATGAGGGAGTTTGTTGCCGTCGGCATCTACAGCTGCCTTTCGTCCTTCCTTTCCTTGGGTGAAGTTCAGACTTTGGATGCGGTCGAAGGTGGCGAAGCGTGAAGTCTGCCACTTGTTCTTCTCCTGCATGAGCATCAAGACGATGCTGTTCATGCCGTTGTAGTAGCGTCCGTTGAGATTCTGCGGCAGCTGTGCCGACTGCGGCGAGAACCACGGCTTCTTCCAGTCTTTCTGGATGTCGTTGATTTTCTGAACCATTAGCTCGGCGAAGGCGTTCAAGGCACGGTCTTCTGCCGAGAGACCATCGGGATTTGGAGTATAGTTTTTCTTTGCCATATTGCTGCTCGTCTTTTAGGGTTGGTATGCGGGTTTGACGTAAGGTTGGATGTCCTTCGCACGGCATGAGAGACGTATCTGCCCGTTGTAGGAAGACACGAGCAAATCACCTTTTATCTGTACGTTTGCCCTTGGCTGCAGACAGGACGTGTCGATACTCTCGATGCCAGCGTTTTTCTCAGGGAAGCGCATGAAGTTAACC
>CAVINS010000166.1:0-2326 GCA_963643925.1 Bacteroidaceae bacterium | reverse complement strand
GAAGAACAACAGTCCTTCGGTATTCCGGCGAATATCCATCACGCCCTCCACCGCTACACGGTAGTCTTGTTGAAAATTCGGCGCATCTGTCTCCTGCGCCTCTGGCAGCGACACCCAAATGTCAATGTCCTTGTTGCCCGATTGTGCATCAGGGATGCTTACGGACATGAAGAATGACAACTGCGCCTTGCCCGACTGTCCCTGGTGCATGCTGGCACTGCGACAAATGGTGCCAACGATTTTTACTTCTGCTCTAATCATATTTTTCTGTTTTTTATTTGTTGTTATCTGCGTTGAGTCACCACTTGCGACTGTTGCTGTGACTCAATCTGTTCATAGTTGTAGGCGGCTTGCTGGGTGAACGCCATGGCACTGACCATGATGCCAATCTTCTGTTGCTTGGTTGTGTCGTCGGCGTTGCTGTGGAGCACCTCGGACAGACGTGTCTGCTCGGCAGAGGTCAGTTCGTGACTGTAATCGCGTTGGCCGTCATTGACGTGCAGCACAGCCTTGCCCTTGTCGTTTACCGTTATGTCGGCAGACTTGAAGTTGGGCACCATACTGCTCAGGTCTATCTTGTGACTCGTTGCCGCTTCGGTGATGGCCTGCATTTTTTCTTCCTGCGTCTTGTTTTCCTGTTGCATGGTGAGCATCAGGAGCGACATGAACATCTGCATCAGTCCGTCCAACAGTCCGCCGTTCTCGCTATTGCCGAAGCCAAGAGCTGCATCGTTAGAGCCCATCAACATGCTCAGCCAGTTTTCGGGAGTCTGTGTTTGGGTAGTCTGCTGCTGTTGACTGGAAGTTGTCGTGTTCGTCTTGTAGTCTGCCAGAATATCCTTGCCGTTATGTTGCGCTTGGATGGCGATGTTGCCCTTCTCGCTGATGCCGGCAAGATAAGCTGCGGGATTCACCCATTGCATCTTTCCGTCGGCAGCCACATTGATAACACCGAAGTGCAGGTGTTCGCCGGTGGTGCGTGTGCCGGTATTGCCCGACACACCAAGCTTCTGTCCGGCATTCACCGTGTCGCCTTTCTTTACGGATATGTCGCTTAGGTGCATGTACTGCACACGTGTCTTCGTGCCATCCTCACGACTGTATTCTACGGTGATGGTCTTGCCGCCGGTGGTGTTGGTGCGGTGATCGACACCGATGACCGTACCATTGTTCTCCGTGGCAAGTACACTCTCCTTATTGGTCTTGATGTCAATACCATGATGAATTTGCGTCTTGCTGCTGTCCATCGGATCCTGACGCTGACCATAGGGAGAGGTAACGAGCATGAACTCCGAACGCTTTACCGGCATGGAGTACTGGCCGTTGGATTCAGATTTGCTTGCAGTCTGGTTCTCAGTTCTGCTTGTTGTCTGAGTCTTTCCGTTCTTCATCTCCGTCATAACAATCTGGTCATACTGCTGCAGGTTGTTCTTTTCGATGACACTAACCAATGTAGAGACATAGTTCTTGTCGGAAGCATAACCGCCCTTCTTGATGCCGGCTGCCCAACCACGGTAGTCGTCAGCAGCAAGGTTGCCGACATATCTTTGATAGCGGTCGTTCATGAGCACCTTGGAATGGTCTTCATAGCTCTGCCCTACATTGTCGTATTTCTTGAACTGCTCATTGGGATGATCGTCGTTGGCCAACACATAGTTGCCATTGAACTTGCCCTTCACACCGAAGTGGTTGTTGGCAGTCTGCGCCAGCGTGCTCTTGCCGTTGGCCGACTCGATGAGTCCTTGCGCCAACGTGATGGAGGCAGGTATGCCATAGCGCCGCATCTGGTCCATGGCATACTCTGCGTAATTGTCGATATACTGTTGTCTGGATGTTGCCATAACAATGCTCTTTGGTTACCGGTGCATGCCGCGTGGACGCTGCTCCTGTTGGGTTTGCACCGCTTTCACTTCTTCCTTCACTTCCTGTTTCTGTTCCTGCTCACCGCCGACAAGGCTCTTCTGCTTGTGGTTCTCTATCTGGTCGCAGATAGCCACACGCTCGCCTGCACGGATGAGTTTGGGCAGATAGGTATCGAGAGCATGGAAAGGAAAACCTGCCATCTCCAATGGTTTGCCATCGCCGTCGTTGTACTTGCTGCTCTTGGTAAGGGTGATACCCAATATCTTTGAAGCCTTCTGCGCATCGTCCTTGTAGGTTTCGTAGAAATCGCCCGTGCGGAACAGCAACAAAGCATCGGGATGCTTCGACTTCAGTTCGTTCCACTGACGAAGGATGGGCGACATGACAAGTCCGGCGACTGCCTTTGTCTCCTGCTTGGTGAGCTCTTCCTTGGCTTTCTCCTCCTGTCGCTTCTCCTCTTGAC
>CAVINS010000165.1:0-3424 GCA_963643925.1 Bacteroidaceae bacterium | reverse complement strand
CGTTCCTCGGATTCCTCGAATTCAGTTCAATACTTAATGTTTTAGGTTTTGGGTTGAAGGTTATTACATTCTACCATGTTCCAAGTTCTTACGGCTTTTTGAGAGTCTTTTTTCGAAAATCTCCCCGTCCCCTCACTAAATGTTGAAGGTTGAATGTCCTTCGGACAGTTTTAGGTGTTAGGTTATGGGAGTAACCCAAAACCTAAAACCTTCAACTTTTTTCAGTAGGCGTTCTGTCCGTAGAACTTCACGATGTCCCTCACCATCACGTCCTGGTAGACGCGTCCCTCATGCTCGCGTGTGGCGAACCACAGCTTTGCCGCCACCAGCTCCATCTCGCGGTAGCGGCACTGGGCGTCGCTTCCCAGCATGGTGGCCACATACTCGTCGGCCTTCATGCCGCCCAGTTCACGCAGCGTGATGCTGCATTTCCACATCAGTCTGTCACTGCTTTTGCAGGGCACCTGCACGGGTTCGCCCTGTCTCACCACTCTGAAGATTTTTGTTTCCATAAAGTTTCTCGTCGTCGGAGGCTTCTTTTTCTGTTTTTCTGTGGAGAACTTGCCCGCTCCGGACTGCCCGGCGGCTTCTGCTCCTGTCCTTCGACGGGGGCAAAGGTATGCGGGCGGCATTCGTCGGGGAGAAGGAAAATGCGGGAAAAAAGGCATTTGTCCGATGTGTCCGACGAAAAAGCCCCCTTTTGTCCGATGTGTCCGACGGGTTGTCCGATTTGCGGGTGTCCCGCGGGGTGGAAATGTCCGATTTCGCATCATGGTCGAATCAAATCGCGATGGAAAAGGCGAAAATGAACATCAATCCTTATGAGAGATTCGCAGAACATGCTTATATTTGCCTCAGAATAACTTGGATGCAAGACATGGCAACGCTAGAAGCACTACATACAGAATGGAAAAGTCTTCAGCCACTGAAGGATGAAGACCAACTACGGCTGAACCAAAAGTTCATGCTCGAGTTCAACTACAACAGCAACCACATAGAAGGCAACACACTGACCTACGGGCAGACCGAACTGCTGTTGCTATTTGGCAAGGTGGTGGATGCCGCCAACATGAAAGACCTGGAGGACATGAAAGCCAGCAATGTGGGGCTGAACATGATGAAAGACCAGGCCGGTACGGAATTTCCGCTCACGGAAATGTTCGTGCGCCAACTGCACCACACAATCCTGCGCGAAGACTATACCGTATATCGCCAACTGCCAGGCGGCCAGCAGACATCGTATGTGGTGCACGCCGGAGTGTATAAGACACGCCCCAACAGCGTGATAACCCGTGCGGGCGAGCGCTTTGAATATGCTTCTCCCGAAGAGACTCCTGCGCTGATGACCGACCTCGTGCAGTGGTATAACGAGGAAGAAGCAAAAGGCGAACTCTCGCTGGCGGAACTTTGCGCCTTGTTCCACTACCGCTATATCCGCATACATCCCTTCGAGGACGGCAACGGACGCATAGCCCGACTGCTGGTGAACTACATACTCTGCCGCCACGACTATCCGATGATAGTGGTGAAGAGTGCCGACAAGGCGAACTATCTAAATACCCTCAGCCTGTGCGATGCGGCGGTTGGTACAGTGCCGTCGGTAGGCGCACATGCCGAAGTGGAGCAGATACGTCCATTTGTGGCGTATGTAGAGCAGTGCATGGAGCGCGCCCTCACCACCTGCATCAAGGCTGCCAAGGGACAGAGCATAGAAGAGGACGACGACTTCATCAAGGAGGCACGCATAGCCCAGCGCATGAAAAAACAGCAGGATGCCGAGGCTGCTGCTGCCAGGAAGAAATGCCCGGAAGAGGTGTGGAATGTGCTGGAATTTGTATTTCTGCCACTCTCCGAAGCCTTTTGCAAAGCGGTGGATGGACTCAATGAGGTGTTCCGCTTCTCACAATTGGAAAAATGGAACTTGTTGTCGAAGACTGCCGAAGCCGATGGCGGTCTGCATGTAGGCCGGGTGATGCGCCGCACGGATGACAGTCAGATGAGCGAGTTTATCGACAAGGCACACTCCATGTGGTTCAAGTGCACGATGATGTCGCCGCAAGACCCCTGTCGCCCCGGTTTCAAGATGGAGAAGGCTTTCTATGTCCGTTTCTTCGACGACCACTATTTCGTGGACGGCATCCTCAACAAAAACTTCCCTTACGGCAAATATCCAACGGAAGACGAGAAACGACAGATAGTGTCGCAATTCAAGAAGGACATACTGGAAGAACTGAAAGAAAAGTTGTAACGTCAGAGCACATGAACAGACTGATAGCGAAAAGAGTGCGAATCAAATTCTTTATTTTCGCCATCATGTCTCACCTTCCCAGCTCCTCGCGCAGCTTCTTCAGCCCTACGAACAGACCACGGGTGGCGGCGATGATGCGGGAGGTGCTCCCCGGATTGAAGATGCCACGGCTGTGGGCATGGCTCAGCATGTCCTTGACGGCGACCTCAGTGTGCCCGGCATCCTGCACCCAATGGCCGCGCTCGGCGGAAATGGCCTTGGCGTAGCGGCGCATCACACCCTTGGGGTCCTGCCCATGCTTCACGGGGATGAACTCGGGAAACCACACGTGCATCTGACGCACGAAGTGGCTGTCCTTCATGTCGGCATTCGCCACGCCCGACTGACGGATGGCCATCAGCACGAAGTACCACTCGTGAAGATATCCAGGCAGCAGCTGACAGCGGGGAGACTGCATGAACGTGTCCGGCTCCGCGTTCTGGATGTAGTCGAGCAGCAGCGCGCGCACCCGTTCCAGCCGACCCTCGGTGCTGAACAACCGGTGCGAGAAGATGATGTTGCTGTCCGACAGGGGAGAGAGCGACACCGAACCTGCCGATGCAGGCGGAGGTGCCGGTGCCGAAACGCCGGAGCTGGGAGCCGACGCAGAAGCCACGTCGCACTGGGCGTCGCTTCCCAGCATGGTGGCCACATACTCGTCGGCCTTCATGCCGCCCAGTTCACGCAGCGTGATGCTGCATTTCCACATCAGTCTGTCACTGCTTTTGCAGGGCACCTGCACGGGTTCGCCCTGTCTCACCACTCTGAAGATTTTTGTTTCCATAAAGTTTCTCGTCGTCGGAGGCTTCTTTTTCTGTTTTTCTGTGGAGAACTTGCCCGCTCCGGACTGCCCGGCGGCTTCTGCTCCTGTCCTTCGACGGGGGCAAAGGTAGAGGCAGCCGACGGGGGTGCAATAGGTGAAAAATGCATTATGCCCCCGCCGGGGCCATACACCGCGCGCTCCTTCCCACGCCGCCACAAGGAGTCTGAGGGGAAAAACAAATCCGCAGGTGCAAAATTATTCCCTTCAATTTTGCACCTGCGGACGGGTGTATTTTGCACCGGTGTGTGGGGGTGTGTGGGGCGCCAGTCAGAACCTGCCCTTCACGCTCTGCATCCGCTCTTCGGTGTAGAGCC
>CAVINS010000164.1:0-3527 GCA_963643925.1 Bacteroidaceae bacterium | reverse complement strand
TAGTGTAACTGTTACCCTCCATCATGTGGAGTACTTCATGTCCATGTGTCATAGTCGTATTGTTTTTTTTGTTATTTATTTTCTGCGAAATATTTCCAAAGGGGAGCTGCCATCAGACTTTGCCATACTTCTCCCTGGCGAAGCATGTCGAGCACCTCTTCACGGCTGAATATCCTGACTTTGATGTCCTCTCCGTTGTCAAGATGCTGCTCTCCGATAGACTCAACACCTGTTGCAAGAAAGCAATGTGTGAGGTTGGTGTGGGTACTGGCATTGGCCGAGATAGTCATCCAAGGAGTCCACTCGCCGCCACCGAATCCCGTTTCTTCGAGCAGTTCTCGCTTGGCAGCATCCATCGGGTCTTCGCCTTCTTCTACAACTCCGGCACAGAGTTCATTGACTGTCTTTCCGATTCCGTGGCGATATTGGCGGACGAAGACAAACTTGCCATCGGTGGTGATGGCTATGGTATTCACCCATTCTGGATATTCCAGTATGTAGTATTCATCGATGATGGCTCCCGTGGGCAGTTGTACCTTGTCCACTCTGGCAGTAAGCCAAGGCTTCTTGAATAGGTACTTGCTGTCCAAGGTTTTCCAGTTCATTTCTATATCATTTTGCTTCATAGTTAGCTTGAATAATCACTTTAATTACTATAAATAACCTATTGTACAACAATATATAAGTATTCGTACATTAACCTTTATGTTACGGCTTTGCAAATACAGGTTCAAGCACATCTTCATCAGGCCAGTGAGGGAGGAAAAACAATGATACAGGCTTGCCGCCAATGCCACTCCAATCTATACGTCTTACATAATCGAAATCGGGCGGACCGAAATCGAACGAGCGTCCGTAGAGGAGAATCGCACCTCGTCCTTCGTCTATCTTCCATAGTCCTCCACCATAGACGCATCGCTCGTCGTGAGCAAGCATATCCCGATGCAAATAGACGTGCCCGAAACGAAGAATACCGTCTTGGTTTATGATGAATTTCTGAAACATCGCGTCTTATTTGTTTTTGTGCAGCCAGCATCCATCCTCATGCGAGTTGATGATACCGATGGCCTGCAGATATGCGTAGATGATAGTGGTGCCTACGAACCTCATTCCCCGTTTCTTTAAGTCCTTGGATAACGTGTCTGATAGGGGAGAGGATGTCTTGTCGCACTCGTATACGGTCTTTCCCTCTGTGAAACTCCAGACATATCGGTCGAATGAGCCGAATTCTTTCTGAATTTCCATGAAAACCTTGGCATTGCCTACTGCGGCAGAAATCTTTAACCGGTTGCGGACGATGCCTTCGTTTTGACGCAGTGCCTCTTGTTTTGCATCATCGTATTCGGCAACTTGCTTATAGTCGAAACCATCAAACGCCTTGCGAAAAGCCTCCCGCTTGTTCAGGACGCATTCCCACGAAAGTCCGGCTTGGAAACTTTCAAGAATAAGCATCTCAAAGAGTTTGTCGTCATTATGAACGGGCACACCCCATTCCTTGTCGTGATAGTCCACATAGAGCGGATTGTTCATGTTACACCATCGGCAACGGCTTTTGCTTAGTTCCATAGGCTAGTTCTTACTTTGATGTTCGATTTTGCATAAATCCTACTGCTCCTCCTTATTCCTGTTCTTTTTCTTTATCGGACCGCAATGTGGACCTCTTGTCAATTTGACATTGTACTTGTTGAGGATGCGGAATACGCTACTCCGGCTGCGGAAGCCACTGAAAGCAAAGATGTCGTCGATGCTGTGCCCCGTGTTGTACATATTGACGATGTTCTTCTCGCGTTCCAACTTGGCCTTGCTTTTGTCAGATACAGGCTTGCCATCAGCCTTGATGTTGTTTTGCAGATGGATAATATGAGCCGTTGCCTTGCGCAATGCAGCACACTCTTCCGGCAGAGAGCCCATCATCTCCAAAACTTTTGAAGGTTTGGTTTCAGGGAAGAGCTCGTCATTCGTGTCAATCTTGTCGTGAATGGAAATGAGGCGCACGACCTTTACCCGGCAGTATTCAATGAAGGCCACCAGTTCACGGGAGCCGCGCAGCGCATTGCTGAATTTTGACACAACGAGTTCATCACCGCGCTCCAGACTTGTGACAAGCTGCTTCCACAAAGGACGCAACCGCTCCTGTTCAGATGTTTCTTCTATCACTTGTACACAGCCATACTGCTGCATCCATTCCTTGTCAGAGGTGTACTGTTCGTCATTCGTTGCAAGGAAAATGTACCCGACTTTTGCCATATTCTTGTGTATTTGTTATAATTCGTATGCAAAAATACAAGTTTGTTTTTGAAATACGTCAAACTCGGTATTAAAAAACGTGAATAAGACTTGTATTTTTATCGTTGATATACGTTTCTTTGATTTATAAATCATACTCGCGAGTTTGAATATAAAAGTATCTTAAAGTTGTGGAAAAAAGGCCGTTTGTTTGCAGACTATATTGTATTTTTGCGCCGTAATTTTATAATTTACCATTGTATTTCAAAGTATGAAGACAATAAAAACAACTATCGTGTCCTATAAAACTATCAAGGGCGCATTTTCAAACTCGCTGATTGGAAAAGTACTTGCCACATTTTTTGCCATATTGGTACTTGTTTCTTGTTCGCAAGATAATGGCAAGTATCATTTTTTGACATCAGATGAAGCCGTCAGTTCCGCGCAGACGTTTCTGACCAGTTTGCAAAAGTCACCAAGTGGAGACATGAAGCGGATAGCAGAGAAAGTCGGGGAGTGGCAGACTTTACGTGATTCTGTTTTCGCATGTTTGAGCCGAGATACGACATGTACACCACATACTTTCCCTGAACAGACTTTCCGCTTGATTTCAGATTCCGTCAGAAGGGAGTTCGTTGCTCAGGCTGGCGTCAAGCAACGGACATTCCTTGACCTTATAGTATTGAAACTGCAGACTTCACCATATCGTGATGATGCGGAATTGGCAAACTCCTTCAAGGAGGCAGCACTGTTTTTCGCAAAGTTCGACAGTGTGACACTGAGCAAAAGAATGAAACCAAATGACGTGCTATTGTCGTATAGGAATTTTCTTTGTGCCATTTTGAAGAAAGGTATCCATTCAAAAAGCCAGTTGCTCGATTTCATCCGAAAGGAAGATTTCCATTTCAGATGTTTCATGAGTGTCTTGCCACAATATGCGACAAGCGAGAGGCTGAAGGAAATCACAAGTCTTACAGAAGACTGCTGCACCGCCATCATGCAGTCTGCAGGAAGAAAAGAGATTTCCTACAAGGATGCCACGGTATATCTCACATTGCGTACAAACCGGCGACTTATACAGAATGCACAGGTCGCAATGGCTGATATAGAATCCGGCGAAGTCAAAGACGGGAAAGTAGCACAGGCGTATGTAATGATGCTGCTCCAGCCCTACATGGTCATTGAGGGAGTGCAGGCATGTGCGCTGACGGAAGCCGATAAGACGAACTTGTATGACATTGCACGCAAGATACCTGTTGTTCTCAGGAAACTGAACAAGGGTAACGGACTTGATACGGAAC
>CAVINS010000163.1:0-3529 GCA_963643925.1 Bacteroidaceae bacterium | reverse complement strand
TTGACCATTACTCTTATATTGATCAAACTTGTCAAAGGTTGACTTAGGAATTTTGAAAAGGACATCCACATCTTGGTCTTCTGTGAGTGGACGAACGTTGGTTTTAGTCTTGTATGAACCAAAAAGGTATTTCTTACCATCGTCATAATCGCCCTCGTAATAGTGCGAGTATAACTTTTTACATACATTAGTGTACTTCGTTTGTGCATCGTCACTCTGATTAGATGTCAGCGTGATTTCATCGATAAACTTAGAGAATTCTTTCTCCATTAGCAAAGCGGCCTCCTTACCGTATATTTAGGGGTTATACGTGCAATATTGCACTAAATTAAATCAGCAAAAGGTGTGCCAATCCAATTATTTTTGTGCAAATATAAAGAAAAAGGTTAAAAAGTCATTGAAGTTTGGCGGAAAATTATTATCTTTGCGCCAAACGCAAATAAAATAATCATATTATGGCAGATTTGAATCGACTAAAAGTTGTCTTGGTAGAAAAGAAGAAAACCAGCAAGTGGCTGGCCGGAGAACTCGGAAAAGACCCTGCAACAATATCAAAATGGTGTACGAATAAGTCACAGCCAGATTTGGCAACCCTGTCGGAAGTTGCACGGGTGTTGGATGTGGATGTAAAGGATTTAATCAACTCTACAAAAGACGAAGGCGTAATCTTCTACAAGAAGTAATGAGACAAAAATCACAAAGTTAGTAGGAATATTTTACAGAATGGTAAGTCTATTCATACTTGGACTAACATGGATGACTGTAAACCAACTAACTATGCGGTAAAAAGTATAATTTTGTAATTTATATGGCAGCAATAGATACTAACACTGGGACATCTCAGAACGAGATAGTGCTTGGAGAGAACGAAATGGTGTGTTCTCTCACTAATCGTGTGGTGAAAGCCACGGACAAGGAAATGACGTTACAGTCCATGATTGCGATGATGGCCGAAGAGTATGGCTTTGCATCGGAAGACATGGAACGTGACTTCAAGGTGAAATATGAAGACCAGGACAGTGGCAAGACAAAGACGCAGAAGGTGGACTTGGCTATCTTCAATGCCGGTCATGCCCACGATGCTGATGAGCTTATCCGTTTTATTATTGTTGCCAAAGACGCAAAGGTAAAGCCCAATGACAAGAAGGCTGGCGTGGAGTCCACTACCGACAACATCCTTTGTGCTACCGATTGTGAATTTGCCTGTTGGACAAATGGCGAAGACCTACAGTATGTTCATGCTTGCGAAGACGACTTCGGTCAGGTTACATGCGAAGCCATATCTGATTTCCCCGGCGAGGGGCAAACTCTTGAAGACCTTGAAGCGCAAGGTGAACGTGCTATGCCTCGTAAACCTGCCAACGAGTCACTTGTCAAGACATTCAAGCGTTGCCACGACTACATCTATGGCAATGAAGGTATGAAGAAAACGGCCTTCTGGGAGTTGCTCAACCTTATCTTCTGCAAACTCTATGATGAGAAACGTCGTTTCTCTGATGCAAAAGAAGGTATCAGTTACCGTCGCCGTTTCTGGGTGGGCGTGAAGGAACAGAACTCCAAGGAAGGTCAGGCTGCTGTTGCCGTACGTATCAAAGGCATTTTTGAGGACTTGAAGGAAAGCAATGTTTTCAAAGATGTGTTTGACGGCAACGAGCAGATTACACTTTCTGACCGTGGTCTGGCATACGTTGCCAGCGAACTTGCCAAATATTCATTTCTCGATGCATCTGTCGATGTAAAGGGTACAGCCTACGAAACTATCGTCAGCAACACCTTGAAGCAGGCAGCTGGTCAGTTCTTCACTCCACGTAATATAATAAAATGTATGGTGGAGATGATGGACCCCGATCAGAATACCCGTGTGCTCGACCCTGCTTGCGGTTCAGGCGGTTTCCTTGTGATGGTGCTCGACCATGTGCGCAAGAAAATTACAAAGAACCTTTATCCCGACCTTGACGACGTGCGTCTTGAGGCAAAGTACAATTCGCCCGAGGTTGACGATGCCGTGCGTAAATATGCCGAAAAGATGATTTTCGGCTTCGACTTTGACCCAGACTTGAAGAAGGCTGCCCGTATGAATATGGTGATGTCGGGCGACGGCCACTCTAACATCTACAACATCAACTCGCTTGACTATCCACATGGCAGCAAACCCGATGTACCCCTCATTGCAAAAGCTGTCAACTATAGTATTGAGCATAGTGCCGACAAGAATTTTATGTTCGGTACTTCAGACGACAATGCCCAAGGCAAGTTTGACATGGTGTTCACAAATCCTCCGTTCGGTACGAAGGTGGAGGTGGACCAAGAGATTGCCGAACGCTATGAGCTGAACAGCAAGGCTCCCGAAGTGCTCTTCATAGAAGCATGCTACAATTTCCTGAAGCCAGGTGGTAAAATGGCTATCGTGCTTCCTGATGGCATTCTTGGTAACCCTAACACCGAGAGCGTACGTCTATGGATATTGAAGCATTTCAAGTTGATAGCCAGTGTTGACCTCCCTGTTGAAACTTTCCTGCCACAGGTGGGTGTACAGGCATCCCTTCTGTTCCTCCAAAAGAAGACAGATGCCGAAATGCTCGTGCCAATAGAGGATGAGGACTACGATGTCTTCATGGCTATCGTTGAGCAAGTGGGCAAAGACCGCCGTGGTGTACCTGTATATGAGAAGGACGATGATGGTGCAGAGATTCTCTTCGAGCACACCAAGAAATGGCTTTCCATTGCTGAGAACGGCAGAGAGATTGTGAAACAACGTAAAGAACGTATCAAGCATCTGGCTGACGACCTTCCAAAGGTTGCCAAGGCTTATGCGGAGTTTAAGGAGGAACGAGTATGAGAGTTTCCACCATTAACATAAAAGACGTACAATCAGCACGTTTGCGAACTGATGCCAGTTATCATTTAAGTGAAGGACAAGCTGTCCAAAGAGACATCGCTTCTTCGCCGTACTCTTTGATGCATATAAAGGATGTTTCCGATGATATATTTATAGGTAATAGAGCAAAGCGTGTTTATGTAAGTAGTGCAGAGCATGGAATCCCCTTTTTGAGTAGTTCCGACATCCTTAAAGGTGACTTGGAGCACGTAAAGTTAGCTTCGAAGAAGTACACTCCCGAAATAGAAAGGATGTTACTTAAAAAGGGCTGGACTTTGATTTCTCGCTCAGGCACAATTGGCAACTGCGCTTTCGCGACAGCGAAACATGCTCAGAAGCTTGCTTCTGAGCATGTTATTCGGCTAGTGCCGAATAACATCCTCAGAGGAGGCTTGGTATATGCATACCTCGCCTCCAAGTACGGCCATTCATTGCTGACGCAGGGCACATTTGGTGCAGTTATCCAACATATAGAGCCTGATTTTGTTGGTTCACTCCCTATTCCTCAATTCCCCGAGTCCTTTCAAAAGGAAGTTGATGATTTGATGCAAGAAGCCTCAAAATTAAGAGAGAAAGCGGTTGAAGAACTGAACGAAGCAGAGAAAATTTTAATGGAAGCAGCAAAGCTGCGTGCTTTGACTCCAGAAGATT
>CAVINS010000162.1:798-3550 GCA_963643925.1 Bacteroidaceae bacterium | reverse complement strand
GCGGTCGCGGGACTCGGTGAGGAGGGTGAGTTGTCTTCTTAAATTTCTTACCAATCTGTAGTTGGGGGCAACTATAGAACAAAACTTCTCAATCAGTACAGGAATAGGTATTACAATATCTATAAGATGTATTGAGGCGTTAGTTAATTGTGGCTGTGCTGCACCAGTTCTAACCGAACGGAAATTTGCAGAGCGCATCAATTCAAAAGTAAATGGAAGTTTACAGAATGAAAACATTTCTTTTGGTTTGACGACAAAAGAGTTGTTGGTTACAAATGTAAATTGCTCATACGTCTTCAAAACATCACCACTTCCATTGCCTCTGCTTGTTATCAATGCAACAGGTTCATCACAGTTGTATTTACTATAGTATCCTATTATACCATTCGCACCATAAACTGGGTATTTCCCAATGTTGTCTATTTCTTTTGTAGAAAGATTTTTACCATACTTAATATCAAACACGTCATCGATGTTATATGAGAGCCACCCCTCAGGCACACCATCAACGACTTTTACGTTTTCGTGTCCGGGGAAGTGTAGGTCAACGAACCATTCCTTGTAGAGACGCTGCGCTG
Organism: Bacteroidaceae bacterium; assembly: GCA_963643925.1. Lineage (GTDB taxonomy): Bacteria > Bacteroidota > Bacteroidia > Bacteroidales > Bacteroidaceae > Phocaeicola_A. The sequence goes on along the minus strand of CAVINS010000162.1, from coordinate 2,972 downwards.
CCTCCTCCAACAACTTTATCTGACGCTGATAGTTCGATATCAACGCATCGTAACGGCTTAACGTCGTGGCGATGGAGTCTTGAATGGGGCGAGGGGGTAAGTCAACTTTTAGTCCACGTATTTTAGGCATATTAATATGCTCTACAGTTGCTCCATTTGCTGCACTTTTAAAATCGTGTTGTTTTGCAGGAGATAGAAGATAATAAGTCAAAAATGAAGGATTCACTTTTTGCTTGTTTGGGCGAATGAGGACAGTTCTTTGTCCTAAACATACTTTTTGTCCTTCTTTTATCAAAGCTACATTGCCAGCAGGGGCTTCTCTTGCCAATATTATATCATCAGTTTGAGGTATGGCACGAGCATTTCTTACATCGTAAACTTCTTGAGATACACGATGTACGCCCTCTAATATCAAATATCCTTTTCCTATATTCGGAGTTCTAATTAGAGGATAACCTGCACCTTCATCATTTGCAGTTGAATGAGGACAGTCAACTATTAAATCACAAATATCTATTAAATTCATACTTCTCCCTCCTTACCCTCGCTACCAAGTCTTTCTTTTGCTTCTGCCAATGATTTCTGAATTTGTCGGATGAGTATTTCTCGTGGAGGCAGTTCGGTGAGATATTTCGCCACTTTAATCCCAGCCTTATCCAATTGCAAAAGTTCTATCTGCTCTTCGCTACCTTCGGTGCAGAGCAGAAGACCCAATGGACTTTCCTCACCAGGTTCCATCTCGTTTGCTTCAAGCCAACGGAGGTACAATTCCATCTGCCCCTTGTATTGTGCTTTGAAACGTCCTAGCTTCAGGTCGATTGCGACAAGACGATGCAACTTGCGATGATAGAACAGAAGGTCAAGATAGAAATCTTCACCATCTATAATCATTCGCTTTTGGCGTTCCATGAAGCAGAAACCATTGCCTAACTCTAGCATAAACTGCTCAAGATGGGCAACAAGACTATCTTCCAAGTCCTTTTCGCTGTACATTCCTTTCAGACCTGCAAACTCAAGGAAATACGGGCTCTTGAACACAACATCGGGAGTAATCGTATTGTTGTCCCTTATGTTTGCCAATTCTTGTTTTACCAAATCCTCGGGTTTCGAAGCAATCGCAGTGCGTTCATAGAGCATAGCGTCTATTTCTGCACGAAGTCTGTCGCGGCCCCATCTGTTTGCTGCAGATAGAGTCAGGTAGAACTCTTGTTTAAGGGAATCCTTCAACGGAAAAACCTCAATGAAGTGTGACCAACTCAATTTGGTCGCAATCTGCGACACAATCGTTTCTTCGGGGAAAAGAGAAGCGAATTGTATCATTCTACGAATGTTTCTCACCTCAAAGCCCTTCGAACCATATATGGCTTGCAATTGTGTCGCAACCTGCGTCACAATTTGTTTTCCATACTCAGCACGCTCATTTCCAAGTATATCACGATTGATACGCTCGCCAACATGCCAATACATCATGGTCAACTCATAATTGACCGTGGCTGCCACATGATTTCTCGCTTCATCAATAATTTGGCGAAGGTCTTTAACCAAGGCAGCAACCGTGCTATCGTCAGAGATAATGAGATTTATATCTTTTGCCATATTATTAGTCTATTTTGAGGTTATTCCACTCCGCTTGTATTTCGTTCATTAGCACATTCGCCTCGGTATTGAGTTTTGCCAATTCCGCATGAATCTCGTTCATGCGCTCGTGGAAGTCCACGCCGTCATCTTCGGCTTCTGCCACACCCACGTAGGCACCGGGCGTAAGGGAGTAGTTCTTTTCGGCAATCTCCTCGATAGTGGCAATCTTGCAGAGACCTGCCACGTCCTGGTACTCGCCGTCCATTCCGAATTTTGACGTGAGCCATTCATATTCCCCAATATCGGTGAGCAAATTGGTAAGTACCGCACAGAAGTCCTCACCAGTCTTGCGCATGGCCTTCACCTCGCGTTTCTTGATATTGCCCTCCGCCACTTTCATACATGCCTTGGTCTGCTCTATCTGAGCGTTGATGCTGTCGCGGAGCTTGGGAATGTCGAGTGCAGCATCTTCTATCCATCCCATTAGTCCAAGGAAATGTCCACGGGTATCCTCATCAATTGCTTCGGCAAACGGTTGTGCCTCTGTATGGAGAGTCTCGACACGGTCAAGGATATGCTGCTGATAGTCTCCAATG
>CAVINS010000162.1:0-788 GCA_963643925.1 Bacteroidaceae bacterium | reverse complement strand
TTAGTGCGGTTTCGGCTTCTGCGATGGCGGTTTTCAGTTTGTTCTTCTCCTCTTTCGTTTTCTTCGTCTTTGTGTCTTTGAGTTTCGCTTGCAGGGCTTTTATCTGCTCTTTCAGTGCGAGAGCCACTGCATCGAAGAGTGCGAGAGCTTGATGGAAACGGTCGGAGGCATCGGCAGTTGGTTTTTTGAGGTCCTTTACTATATCCGTATGGGTGGAGATGTATGTCTCGACAGCCGACCAATAGTCTGCCACGAGTTTCTTGTATTTCTCAATTTCGCCTCGGTAGAGCCAGACGATGGCGTTGAGGTTCTTCAGCTGCCACTCTGTCCACTCGTTGAGGGTGCGGTCTACCACGGTGTAGTAGTTTCGGGCGTCGATAAAAAGCACTTTGTCTTTCAGCTCCTCGCTTTTCCCCTTGTTGAAGAACCAGAGCGAGCAAGGGAGCGAGAGCGTGTAGAAAAAGTTGTTGCCGACGGAGACCATCACGTCCACATCGCCCGTACGGACAAGCTGCTCGCGTATGTCGCGGTCTTTGTTGCTACTGTCGGTAGCGGAGGAAGCCATGACGAATCCGGCACGGCCCTTCTCGTTGAGGTAGGCGTAGAAGTAGGAGATCCAGAGGTAGTTGGCGTTACCGAAGCATTTCGTCTTGGGGTTGCAGGCAGGCAATCCGAAAGGCAGACGGCCGGCGTTGGTACAGGCATCGGAGTTAACCATATCGACGTTGAAGGGAGGGTTGGCCATCACATAGTCGCATTTGCCGGCGAGGTTGTGTGCATCGTGGTAG
>CAVINS010000161.1:0-3562 GCA_963643925.1 Bacteroidaceae bacterium | reverse complement strand
CCAATAAGTCGGGGACGACATCCAACACCCGTGATATCGTGGCTCTCACCGATTTGGGCGAGAACGCCACCGTCTCCAATCCTATTTGGGGCGTTACAGGACAGCCAGTTCCTGCCAATGCGGCCAACTCGGAGTACTCTGCCATGGTTAATGACTATGCCGATGCGCGCCAGATAGACCAGACGATGACCGTCCTCGACGGCATCCCCGGCTTTGTGGGCGGCTCCGATTACGAGAAAATGGAGAAAGCACGTCTTCTCAGTTCGTCGGAATACACGGTGAATACAGCCCTTGGCTACGTGTCGCTGAAGACTTCTTTGCAGACCGACCAGGTGCTCGCCGTGGCGTATGAATACACTTACGGTGGTGTCACCTACCAAGTGGGCGAATTCGCTTCCGACATCACCGATGTCACAAAGGCTCTTTTTGTGAAATCGTTGAAGAACACCAGCAACAATCCGCGGCAAGGCAACTGGGGCTTGATGATGAAGAATGTCTACTACCTCGCTTCGTCGGTTGAGAAGGAAAAGTTCCGCCTCGACGTTAAGTTTCAGAGCGATACGGCAGGCGTCTACCTCACCTATATCCCCGAACCGCAGGTAAAGAACCAGACGATAATAAAACTCCTTGGGGCCGACCGACTCGACAATAACAACAAAGCCCACTCCAATGGTTACTTCGATTATGTAGATGGCTACACCGTCAGCAACGGTCGCGTGTTCTTCCCCGTAGCCGAGCCATTCGGACAATACATGCGCGACTATCTCGTCCAGAAGGGCGTGGCTGCCGATGTGGCCGAGAAATATGCCTTCACCGAACTCTACGACTCCACGAAGACTGTGGCGAAGCAGATTGCCGAGAAGGATAAGTATGTCCTTATGGGACAGTTTCGCGGCACATCGGCAAATGTCATCTCCCTCGGAGCCTACAACGTGCCGCAGGGCTCTGTCGTGGTCACGGCAGGAGGCGTGACCCTTACCGAAGGCTCCGACTACTCCGTCGACTATAGCGGGGGCGAGGTCACTATCCTCAACCAGAGCATCATCGATGCCGGAACATCGGTCAACGTGTCGTTGGAGAGCAACACCGACTACTCCCAACAACGCAAGACGATGTTCGGACTCAACTGGGAATACGACTTCTCAAAGAACTTTCAGCTGTCAGGAACGATACAACACCTCTCCGAGCAGTCGCTCACCACAAAAGTGACGATGGGCTCCGAACCGCTCAACAATACCCTTTGGGGCTTCAACATCAACTGGAAGAAGGAGAGCCAATGGCTCACCAACATGCTCGACAAGTTGCCCTTGCTCCATCTCACACAGCCGTCGAGCATCTCGTTCACGGGCGAGTTTGCCCATCTCATCGCCGGACAGGCGAGTGGCACGCAGGACAACGCCTCCTACATCGACGACTTCGAGAATACCAAAAACACCATCGACGTGAGCACTCCGACATCGTGGGTGCTGTCGAGTGTGCCTTCAATGTTTTCCGAATCGACCGACAAGACCACGCTGCGCAGTGGCTTCAACCGCTCCCGCTTGGCTTGGTACACCATCGACCCGTTGTTCACGCACCGCTCATCGTCGCTTACTCCGGGCCATATCAAGAGCGACCTCGACCAGCTTTCCAACCATTATGTGCGCGAAATCTATGTCAATGAACTCTTCCCCAACCGCAACCAGAGCAGCTACAATGGCGCAACATCTACGCTGAGTGTGCTCAACCTTGCCTATTACCCCAACGAGCGCGGTCCCTATAACTTCAATCCCGACCTCAACTACGACGGCACTCTCAATAACCCTTCGCAGCACTGGGGCGGCATGATGCGTAAGCTCGACACCAGTGACTTCGAGTCTGCCAATGTGGAATACATAGAGTTCTGGCTGCTCGACCCCTTTGCCTACACCCGCGAAGACGGAACGGCAAGTCAGCATGGCGGCGACTTCTATATCAACCTTGGCGAGGTGAGCGAGGATATCCTCCGCGATGGGAAGAAGTTCTATGAGAGTGGCATGCCGGTGGACGGCACAGGCAGCTTCACCTACACCCAATGGGGAAAGATACCAAATCAAGCCACCGTCACCTACGCCTTCGCCACGTCGAGTGGTTCGCGCGCCTTGCAGGACGTGGGCTACAACGGATTGACCGACGAAGAGGAACGGACATTTGAGAGCTATCAGGATTTCCTCGCCGCTGTGCAGGGTAAGGTGAACCCGGCTGTGTGGGATTCCATCTGGGCAGACCCTGCCGCTGATGACTACCATTACTTCCGCGGCAGCGACTACGACAACGAGCAGGCATCCATTCTGCGTCGTTACAAATACATAAACAACCCCCAAGGCAACTCGCCCGACAACGACTCGCACACCAAAGGCTACGACTCCTCGTACAAGAGTACGCCCGATGTGGAGGACATCAATCAGGACTACACCCTCAACGAATACGAGAAATACTTCCAATATCACATCTCCATGCGTCCCGAGGACTTGGAAGTGGGACGCAACTACATCGTCGACAAGCGCACGGTGAGTCGCAAGCTGCGCAACAACACCAGCCCCGAGGTCACGTGGTATCAGTTCCGCATCCCCCTGAACGAGTATGAACGTAAGGTGGGCAACATTACCGACTTCACCAGCGTGCGCTTCATGCGCATGTTCCTCACCGGCTTTGAGAAACCCATCGTGCTGCGTTTCGCCACCCTCGATCTTGTGCGCGGCGAATGGCGAGTGTATGAGCAGAACCTCGACGGCAACGCTTCGCAGCAGGGAACGTTGGCGATGAGTGCCGTAAACATCGAGGAGAACAACGACAAGCAACCTGTCAACTACGTCATGCCGCCGGGGATACGCCGTGAACAAGACCCCACACAACCGCAACTCGTGGAGAACAATGAGCAGGCTTTGGCTCTGACGGTGAAGAATCTGGGATCTGGCGAGTCGAAGGCGGTCTATAAGAACATCACCCTCGACCTGCGCCAGTACAAGCACATCCAGATGTTTGCCCACCTGAATATGCTCGACCCCAACACCACTAATCTTCAAGACAACCAGCTTGCTGTATTCGTGCGCTTGGGAAGCGATTACAAAAGCAATTACTACGAGTATGAAATCCCGTTGAAGGTGACCCCCAACTACAACCAGTACGACAAGTACTCCTCCACTGACTGCCGCAAGGTGTGGCCCGAGGACAACATGCTCGACATACAACTCTCCACGCTCACGGCTCTGAAGAAGGCGCGTAATAAGGCAAAGGCTGAGGGCAACGCCTCCTATAACCGGCCCTACACAGCCTACGACAACGACCGCCCGCAAAACAAGATAACGGTGATGGGCAACCCGACATTGGGCGAAGTGAAGACGATGGTTATCGGTGTGCGCAATAACTCGGGCGATGCCAAGAGCGGGGAGGTGTGGGTGAACGAACTCCGTTTGCAGGAGGTGAACAACTCCGGAGGCTGGGCGGCACAGGGAAACCTCAATGTGCAACTCTCCGACTTGGGCTCGGTGACGATGACAGGACGCTACACCTCATCGGGATTTGGCGGTCTTGAGGAGGGCGT
>CAVINS010000160.1:0-3586 GCA_963643925.1 Bacteroidaceae bacterium | reverse complement strand
TCCACCATCGAGCGGATGACGGACTGATTCGTCTTGTTCACCTGTGCCTCGTTGATCTTCACCTTTTTCCGGTCGTAGGTCATCAGGCCGTTGACCTCTATCTCCACATCCGTGGTCTGAGTGTAAACGGCAGCCGAGAAGCCTTGCTTGATGAAGGACTTCAGTTGCTCGGCGTATTTCACATACTCAGCGGTTACCTCGTCACTGTTCTTGAACTGGATGTATCCCCAATTCTTCTTGTCGAGCCACAGATGGCCCTGCAAGGGAAGTCCGATGCCACCGTATTCGCCAAGTACATTCACCCGTTGCGGGTCGTAGAGGTACATCTCCGGATTGGGGTAGTGGTGCAAGTCGAGCATGGCGCCGCAAGCGCGATGGTTGCCACCGCTGGCCGGATTCACCAGACGAGAAGGGTCATAAGCCTCTGTCCACGCCACCACCTTCTCCGTGTCGAACTGTCCCCACGCTTCGTTGAAGGGCACCCAGACGACCACGGAAGGACTGGAGTAGCACAAGTCCACAATCTCTTTCCACTCCTGGTAGAAGTTGGTGATGGACTCAGAGGAGCGGGACTTGTCCGTGCCGCCATTGTACTTATGGTCTTCCCAGGCGTTGCCCATGTCGCCGCTGGGCATGTCCTGCCACACCAGCACGCCTTCGCGGTCGCAATGGTAGTACCAGCGGGCAGGCTCCACCTTCACATGCTTGCGAATCATGTTGAATCCCCAGGCCTTGGTCTTCCGGATGTCATAGAGCAAAGCCTCGTCGGTAGGAGCCGTGTAGAGTCCGTCAGGCCACCATCCTTGATCCAAGGGGCCATAGTGGAAGAGGGGCTTGTTGTTCAAGCACATACGCATGATGCCATTCTTGTCGCGGGCAGTGGATATCTTGCGGAAGGCTGTGTAGGACCGCACCTTATCCACCACCTTTCCGCCTTGGTTGAGGGTGATGCGCAGATCGTAGAGGAAGGGGCTGTCGGGGCTCCACAGCGTGGGGTTGTTCACGCCGAGGCGAAGAACTTGGCCCTGCACACCTTTTGCCGAGGCAACGACATTCCCTTTGTCGAGCAGCTGCACCTCGAGGACTGACGATAGACAAGGGTTGGAGGTGGCAACCGTCACATTCAGCACGCTCTTGTCGATATCCGAGACTGACTTCACGGAAGTGATGTGGTTGTTGGCCACCGGCTCCAGCCAAACGGTTTGCCAGATGCCTGTCACCGGAGTATACCAGATGCCTTCGGGGGTAGAAGTCTGTTTACCTCTCGGCTGGAAACCTTTGTCGCTCGGGTCCCACACACGGACTACCAGCTTCTGTGCGCCTGTGCCCTTCAGATAAGGGGTGATGTTGAGCGAGAAGGGAGTGTATCCGCCCTTGTGAGAGCCTATCAGTACGTCGTTGACGAAGACCTCCGCCTTCCAATCCACGGCACCGAAATTCAGCACGACATCCTTTCCCTTCCATTTGGATGGAACAGAGAAGGTGCGTTTGTACCAAAGCTCGTTGTCAGTGCCCACCACCCTTTGCACTCCGGAGAGCGACGATTCGATGGCGAAAGGCACCAGTATCTTCCCATCGAAAGCAGTCGGTTCGGCCTCACCGACAGACTTGACGGCATATTCCCACAGACCATTCAAGTTTATCCACTCGGTGCGCTCCAACTGAGGCCGCGGATACTCGGGGAGCAACGCTTCGGGGTTCACCTGTGCCGCCCATGGGGTCTTTATCTTCTCGCCCGCAGGTTTCCACTGGGCTTGCAAACAGACTGAGGCGAACAACATACACAGTAAATATAGTATCTTCTTCATTGTTATAGCTTTTTCGTTAAGGGTTATAGTTTTTTCTTTGAGAGCTAATAGTAAAATATCCGTGGTCACTTCCTCAGATGAAAGCGGCCACGGATATTTCTATGGAAAGTTGTCTTATGGGCCGTAGGGTGTGTTACTTGACCATCGTGGTGCGAGGTCCCAGATAGCTTCGCTTCATGCCGCCGAAGTCGATGATGGCCTTCTGAACCACCACGCCAGGGTCGTTGCATACTATCTTCAGGGTATGTTTGCCTGGTTTGGCCACGTTCAGCGTCACCATGCCGATGGCGTTGTTGCGAATGACGTTCTGTCGCCACAAGCCGGAATACTCCTTGGCTGAAGAGGTCACCCACTTCACCACCTCGTTGTCTATCATCACTCCGTAGCGAGTGTCGCGCTGGGAGTTGACAGGGAACAACGGGAGGGCATAGGTGTAGACCGTGACGGTGCCTGCGCTGAAGGTGTAGAAGTCATACTCCACCTTCGGCCGCTCGCTGAAACGTCCGCCTTGGACAGGACTGGTGGCATCGCCCAGCTGCACGCATTCGTTCTCGTAGCCGAGGCCTTCAAGGGTGCGGATGGTCACTTGCGCATTCTCCGTCTTGCGATGGTAACGTCCGGCGTTGATGGAGACGCAGCCGTTGTCCTCCACGTAGAGGCCCTTCAGCTCGCCCACACTGGGTGAGGAGGGATTGAAGACAGGCAGATAGACCGTCTCCGTCTTCTGTCCGGAAGTGATGACGATTTCGCCGGTCAGATTGTCGCCGTGCGGACATTTGTTCCAGTCCACCGACAGGGCGATGCGGTCCTGCAGCAGGGTCTCTCCGGAGGTCTTGTCCAGGCGAATCCAATCCTGCTTGGCCGTAGCCTTCCACGGGAAAGCCTTGTCGCCCTTATTGTAGAGCTCGATGAAGGAGTTTTTATTCGTGTACGGATTGAGGCAAGGCAACACGTTGAGCGAGGAGACACCCCGATCGACATCCTTTCCGGGGATGAAGATGTGCATGTCGGCACCCGACGGCACGGAAATGGTGTCCAGGGGAGGCACGTTCTGATAGGTTGCCACCCAACCCGGAGCCAGCGCCATCATGTGGTTCCATTTGCCGTTGAGCATCTGGTTGAAGCGGGCAGTGTAGATGTCGATGCTGTCGTGATAGCTCTTGGCCTTGGCGGCATAGGCTGCCGTGGAGGCACGTCCCTGCAGGGCATACCAGCGGTTTTGTTGGGCCGTGAGCATCTTCTTGTTCATCAGCGAGGCTCCCTTCACTGGATAGAACACCAACTCGTAGAAGGCGGCCTTATAAGCTTCGGGCAGCTCGTTGTAGATGGTCTCGCACTTATCGGCTATGCGGTCATACTCCGCCATGCGGCTCTCGGCCTCGTTGTAGTTGACGAAGGAGAAGTCGGTGTTGACAACCTTCTCGTTCGTTACCGAGGCGTTCCACTCGTGGCCCCAGCCCATAGCCTCCGGTTTGCGTTGGAAGCCCATTTGGTAGTAAGAGTCCATCACGTCCTGCAGGTCGGCCTTGTACTTCTCGCCGAAGAGGGAGGAGAGGAATCGTGGGGTGAACTGTGAGACGTTGTCGTAGTTATAGGAATTGATGTCCCAAGCCAATTCGAGGAAGAACTTCATACCGAGTTCGCCCGGCTTGATGTCGCCAACGTTGAGCAGCCAATAGCGGTCGGCGCCTGTGTCATAGGCCTTCTTCATCTCCTCGTAGATGAGTGCCGGCGGTGTGGTGTTTATCCACAGATAGTCATGCGGCTCGCCCAGGTAT
>CAVINS010000159.1:0-3620 GCA_963643925.1 Bacteroidaceae bacterium | reverse complement strand
ACTTTCCTTGGTGTTGTTATTTTTTTTATTGTTACATTTGCAACGCCGATTTTTTTTTCATTATCCATTAAAGGTGTGTTTTATCGGTAAGAGAAGACCCATACTCAACTTTTTGAATGTTGTGCGGTTAGGTTCTGCAGATGTTAGGTAAAAAGTTACAGGGAGGGATAGAAAATTAGGTTTTAATCAAAACAATAGTTTATGAGGAGTTTTTACACACAAAAGAGTTTCTCGCCGCCAAATGTCGCGGAGAGTGTCGGATGCCTGAGTATGCCGTCGGTGCGGCGCATGCTTTGTGCGTTCTTTTTGTTGCTAATGGCAGTTTTTCTGCCGCGGGAGGCCTTTGCCGGCATGCACTTCAATGAGGCTGGCAACGGTAGCGTTATACACCACCCAACAATGGCAGAGCCAAGAATTGAGATTGAGTATTGTTTCTACGACGAGACGAGTTGGGATGGTTATTTTCTGCACACGCAAACGGTGTCTGGCTCAGACGGCCCTGCGGTGTGGGTGGACGGAAACTATGTCTGCTCGCCCGACTGGGAGTTGTCATGGCCTGCCGGTGATGGTAACGCCGGTGACTTGCACGATGAACGTCCGAACAATTCGTGGTGGGGCAACACCTACACCAAAACGGTGAATGACGTAACCTATACCATTCGGTTTTACGACCCTCGTTGGAACTCTAACAAGTTCTATGTAACCATGGTTGTCTACATGGATAAGATGCAGGTGGGCGCCAAGCATACCGTCAAGGTGGGCGGAACGTGGAGAATCAACGAAACCTCAACCCAGTATGAGGAGCGTGTGTTTACCTCGAACGCTATGCCGGACCTCTTCTCTGGCACGCGCGAGTATAACCGCACCAACAAAAGCTGCTCGGTGGAAAATGGTGCGCTCAACACAAGCTACGGGCCTACGACCGTGGCTCTGACTACGAACACCCAGTATTATAACAACGGCAAATATGTAGAGCCAAGTACGCTTTCTGTATATAAGACCTACAGCAAGGGTTCCAGCAACTACAAAGACATCACTCCCATCAAATGTGGCAACACCGCCGATGAGTACATCTGCACGCAGAAGTCGATAAGCGTGGAGCCAAGCGATCGTCCGAAGACGATTGTATATGGCTGGACAAAGGATAAGTTGGGCGACTTCCTGCATGCCTCCAACCTCACGGTGACTACAGATGTCTGGAACAAACAAGCCAAATTGAGTTGGGAAACAACAGGCGTTTATGGCGATGGCACATGGTCTATCTACTGTGTGTCTAAAAAGTCGGGCGAGGAGGAACTCGTGGCGTCTAATATCGCATCAAGCAAACGAAGCTATACGGTCGACGTTGAGAAATACGACGAGGACTATGTCTATGCGCTGTATTTTATCCCTTCAGGAATGACCAATACTGACACGAGACTGAAGAAAGAGGTGTCGGTAAGAATTGATGGCGATTTCAACATGACCATGGATAGTGTCGTGTCTGGCAGAAGCGCTATCACAGTGAAATGGAATACCCAACAGTACAAGGGAACTGAATCTTGCAGTTTTGAACTGCTCCGTGCGGTGAGCAAGAATGGAAACCCAAGCGGTGAATGGAAGACAGTTACCACCATTCCAGTTGATGAGAAGAAGACTAAATACGAGTACACTGATGCAGACAAAAATTTGAGTACTTGTGCTTCATACATTTACAAGTTGAGGCTCAAAATATTCGAGAAGGATGTTTACAGCGAAACCATGGACGGCAAGCTGACGGGAACTGCCCAGATGACCTCTGTAAGTGCCACAAAGGGCGACTACAGCGGCATGGTGAAGGTTTCGTGGACGGTAGACCAGGTTAGCTCCGACGTCACCCGGTTCGAGGTGTCGCGCCGCGTGAAAGGCACTGAAGCGTGGGGCTTGCTCTACAAGACAAGCGGCACCTCCAACGCATACGAGTATGAAGATAAAACCGCACTGCCAAGCCTGTATTACGACTACAAAGTGGCGTGCATCACCACTTGCGAATCAACCGAGACACGCACAGAAAGGTCTGACGACGGTTTCAGCCGCTCTACTGGCGTTGTGTCTGGCCGCATCAGCTATGGCACTGGCACCGCAGTCAAGGGTGCCCGCGTGGCGTTGGTGCCTAGCGAGGGTGCCAGCAACCAGTTCTATGCTTTGCGTGTGCCTGGCACGGGAAGTGGTGTCTTCCTCGATGGAGATTCAGCAAAATTCAGCGGATACTTCTCGGGTAGAGCATACACGTTGCAGATGCTGGTGCGCCCAGACGGTTTGCAGACGTGCAAGAACCCTGTCCTCTTTAATCTCGGCGCGCTTGCCCTTCAAATGGACACGACGAACGCAAGTAAAAAGGGAGGATTCCGTTTGGTTCTCAAGAATAATTCGCTCGACCAATTCTATAACACTGCTATCTATCTGAAACCGGATGTCTATACATCGGTAACTGTTTCGATTAGTGCTTCGGGTTCGCCTACCATCACAACCATTGATGCGCAAGACTCTGTAACGGTGGAGACTAACACCTCCTCGTTCTCTGGTGGCTTGAGCTTTAGTTCTAAGGAAACGTTCGGCTTGTGTTTCGGTGGAAGCTATAATTCGTCGATAGACAACGCCTTCATGGGTTACATCGACGAGATGCGCGTGTTCAGCAAGGCACTCACGAAAGACGAAATCCTTGAAAACTACAACCACACGCTCTGTGGCACGGAGTCGAACCTCATTGCCTACTATCCTGTAGACGAGGGCATTGACGGACAAACCACCGCCTACGACTACTCGAAGACGAGCGGCGTGAGCAACAGCAACCACGCACGCATCGGTGCGGGAACAACGGTTACAAGCATCGTGCCTACAAACCACCAGTTCGGACTCTTCGGATTGAGCGACTCTGAGGGTAACTACGTTATCCGCGGCGTGCCATTCTCGGGAGAGGGTACGAACTATATGGTCGTCCCTTCCTTGGGAATCCACGAGTTTAGCCCAACCTACCTTACCCGCTTCATCGGCGCATCGTCGCTTGTGCATAGTGGTGTGGACTTCACCGATGTTTCCGCATTCCCTGTTTCCGGAAACGTGTACTACTCTGGCACAAACTATCCTGTAGAGGGATGCTCGTTCTATGTGGACGGCGAAATCTGCAGCCGCGACGGCGAAATCATCCAATCTGACGAGAACGGAAGCTTCACCATCAGCGTGCCAATCGGCGACCACTTCATTCAAGTGAAGAAAGAGGGACACGAGTTCACTATGAACGGACGCTACCCTGATGACCCTAGCAACGTGGGCAAGAAACACACTTTCGACCGCGAGAAAAAGAACCTCGTGTTCTATGACACGACGCTCGTCAACTTCACCGGTCGCGTGGTGGGCGGTAGCATCGAAGGCGACAAGCCAGTGGGCTTTGGCGCAAGCACCAACAACATCGGTGTCGTGCAGTTCGACCTGACGCCTCTCGATGACAGGTACAAACTCAACGTGATCAAGAAAGAGAGCGGAACGGCTTACGACTATGTTTCCAATACCGACTCCGTTGTCTGCCCTTCGGCTACCTATAACATCAACAGCCGCTCATGGCGCGGCGCAGGCGAGCAGTGCAAGAAGATCTTCGTCCGCAC
>CAVINS010000158.1:0-3701 GCA_963643925.1 Bacteroidaceae bacterium | reverse complement strand
CCATTGTCGTTGTTGCGCCAGAACACAGTGTTGAAGATTTGCGACTGTGTCGCCTTGGTGGGGGCGTGGCGCGGACGTGTCGGCACGAGCATGGGAGCATCGTCGTCGCTGCCCGAGCCGTTCTGGTTGATGACAAGACTCGATGTTTGGGTGTTCTCGCCGTTGAGGTCGACACGCCCATTGTTGAGGGCGTAGGTGTTGTTGACAATCGTTGTGGGCACTGCCGACACGAGTGGGTTGCCCTGGTTGCTGTGCATCACGTCGTTGTAGAGCAGGGCGTTGCCGCCGTTCTTGCCAATGTAGACGGCACTGGTTGTGTAATCATCGGAGATGTAAGAGCCACTGTTCATGATCTTGCTCTTGCTGATGATAATTTTGTTGTTGCCGTTCTTTACATATTTATATGTGGCGAAGGCTGTCGGCACGGCTGACTCCGTCTTGTATTCTGCGTCGGTGTAATACTTGTCGACAGTGCGCTCATAGTAGAGTGTCGGGTCGTTGTTGGCCGACTTGTCGGCATCGGTGCGGTTCTCCGAGTCGGTGGTGTAGTAGGTGTTCACGGAGATGTTGGCATCGGTGGGCACCACTTCGTCGGTCTCGGTGCGGTCGGCATAGTAGATGGCAGCACCGTTCTCGCCCGGGCGCGACTGGTTGTTCACTATCGTCACACCGTCGATGTGGATTGGGATGGTGTTGACGGTCTGATCGTAATAAGTGGTTGTGCCTTGGGTGGTGGGCTTGTAGCTGCCGTAGCCGTTGTTCTCGGTGTAGCCCACCGATTCCTCAAGACCGTAGCGCTGTGTTGCGTCGGCGATGTAGAAGAGGTGGTCCCAGCGGTCGGACGACTCGTTGGAGCGAGCCTGCTGACGGATGACGGCAGGGTAATGTTCTGGGTCGTACACGTTTTCTATCTGGTCGCTGTAGCCGCCCTTGATGGTGAGCGACTTCACGCCGAGCCCGGTGTTCCATGCTGTCACGTTGCCGTCATCGTCGCGGTTTTTCACCGTCATCGTCACCGACTTATTGAGAGTCTTGGTGTCGATGTAGAAGGCGAGGTGGTCTTCGATGTTATAGATAGGCGTGAACGTGCCGTCCATGAGGCGAATCTCCTTGCGGTGGCCGTTGCGGCTCGACAAGAGCGTCTCTATGGCACGCTGGAAGTCGGACGTAGGCTGGCTCCATGCGCTGCCGTCGGGGAGTCCGTTGTCGGGTTTTTCACTCGCCGACACCCAGAGGATGTCCACCTCGTCGCCGTCGGTGGTGTATTGCAACTCGGTGTGGGGATACTCATACACGCCGATGTCGATGTAGGTTTGGTCGTGCGTCGGGTTAGGGTCGTAGGAGATGCGGTAGAGTTTTTGCCCTGTAGAGGCAGAGATCATATACTCCTCTTCGCCTGCCGGCATGTAGAGACGGTGGGTGTCATAGCCATAAAGCACGCGTGTGGTGGTGTACACTCCTTCGGTCTGGAGGTCGCCAATAGTCTCGGAGGTATAGCCACTGAGGTTGCCACCATTCCAATAAACGGAGCGGCTGGGCAGCGAGGCAAAATCGGCATAGGTGTTGAACTGTGCCGAGTACTTCTCGTCTTGGAGTGCCACGGTCTGCATTATCTGTCCGCTGCCGTTGTCGGTGAGATTGGTAAGACGTGCCGGACTCCAGTCTGACGACTCGTCATAACCGTCGCAACCGGGGTCGGCGGATGGGTTGATGAAATTGGGGCCTTCGAGGTCGAAGTTCACAGAGGAGAGCAGCACGTTGCAGTTCTGATAGGTATGGCTACCGTTATACACCATGTCGCGGGCATAAGTGAACGGCGTATACTGTGCAGCGCGCAGGTCGGCGTCGTTCAACGGCGTGACACCGCGGCCAGCCTCATAGGCGCTGAACCATGCCACCTCGCCGAAGTCACTCTGTTCTTCGGTGCTGCCGCCATCGAGTTCCTGCTGGTTGGCAGGCATCTTGGGGTCGTCGTTGCCATCGAACAAGGGCGACGTGTATTTTTTTGTTTCCTGTGCGTAGCCTCCATCAACATAGTTGCAGATGAGGCGGGCATTGAATTGGAACAGCGCGTTGTTGGCATTGGCGGCACTCATGGTGCTGTTGATGTCGTTGCCCCACAACACGGTATTGATAATCTGGTTGTAGTAAACGCTCGACGGGCGAAGCCAGTTGGAGGTGTTCACACCGCCATGACGACTGTTGGTGAGGTCGGGGTTGGGGTTGAGGGTGAACACTGCGGGGAAGAGGTTGGCCTGATTGCGCACGATGTCGCAGTTCATTAGATGGAAGAAACCATAAGGTCCCACAAACACAGCACCGCCACTACCGCTATGCATGAGGTTGTTTCCAGCGTTGTCGATGTTCTGGAAGAGCCGTGGCTCGAGGGAAGTGTTGTCGCTGTAAGCCTCGTTATTGGCGAAGATGACGTTATAGGCTCCAAGCTGGTGGGTGCAGACGATGGCACCGCCATTGCCCGGATAGTGCACCTCGCGCGGGTTTCCGCTGGCATCGTTCATGGTCTCCACGCCGCTACGGGCTTCGTTGTTCTCGAAGGACGACTTATAGATGTTGAGTGTGCCGTTGGAATAGATGGCTCCGCCAAAGCCTCCCTCGTTGCCAACAAACTTACAGTTGGCGATGTTGACAGGGATGTCGCGGTAGGCCACGGAGCCTATCAAGGCGCCGTGCTTCTCCACGACGGTGCCGAACGTAGTGCCACTGGAGTTGACATCCTTGTAGGTTGCGCCGTCCCAGTTGTTATAGTCGTTGCAATAACGGTTGCCGTCGACAACAAGTCCGCCACCGCAATAGAAGTTGTATTTGTCATAGAAACCCGTGGAGCCGTCCACATAATCCATGGCTCCGCCACCCGTAATCTGCAGACCATCGAGAGTGACATACTGTCCTTCCTCATAGTCGAACGACGCTGCGCCGAACTTGTCGATATACTGCTGGTAGGACATTGTGTGATAGGTCTCGTTGGGGTCGGCGTGGCAGTTGAGCTGTTTTGGCAGCATGCCCACCACATTCTGGTCGGCGATGACCGACAGCACATGGTAAAGACCCGACTTGGTCTGCACACCGGCATCGCCGGAGAGGATGGTCTGGTTCTTGAATTCCCACGGCTCGATGATGTTGTTGCCGTTGTTGTCGTTGTTGGGTCGGCGCAGCACCATTGTGCTTGTGGGGCGTTGTTCAATCTTATATTTCGACATCAGAGTGACGACGGTGTCGGCAGGAGCGGTGACAACAGTCGTCACATTGCCGTCAATGGTGCCGGGGGTGGTGGCATCAAAGCCTGTCACCGCCTTGTAGTATCTGCCGAAGAAAGAGTTTTCTTCATTGGGATTGCCCACAGAGAAGCCGCCATAGATGCTCACTCCCTCGGGTACAGCAAACGTGTTGGCAGGGGAGTTGCCATAGATGCCATAGGTGGTGCGGGTGGGATAGAACGTGCCACGACCCATGCAAATCTCGAAAGGCAGGTTGTTGGCACCCTCAGTGACGAGGGCAGTGCTGTCCTCGTTGAGCGAGCGTTGCTTGATGATGTAGTCGAGGGCGTCCTGCAGGCTCTGCATCGGGTAGGCGAAGGAAGATCCCTCCTGACTGTAGTATTCCTCCATTGAGCCTGCCACTTCCTTGCCGGTGAGATTCATCATGGTCTCCGCGGCATCCATGTCGATGTCGGTAGGCTGTGC
>CAVINS010000157.1:0-3702 GCA_963643925.1 Bacteroidaceae bacterium | reverse complement strand
GTGTGAAGCTGTGCTTCTGTTAATTGTATAACTTGTTTTTTCATCTTTGAATTATGTTTGGTAATTATATACTTTTAGGTTTACGTATAGACTTTAACTCCAGTCTCAAAGTTCTCCGGTTGAATCTTCATGATGTCTTCCATTGTGAAGACATTAAGATGATTGAAGAAATGGCCGAATGCCCAGGAAAGGGAGATGTGGTGTGTATCCCACATCTCGTTCCAAAGCCGACCGATGCTTGACTGCTCGTTGTTGTAGAACTTGATGGTTTCGTCTATTAGTTTTGCCTGCTCCTGCTTGCTCATGCCGAAGGAGAAGTGTATGACTTCAAATTCCGGCAGTTTCCAGACATGACGGATGAGCATCTCAAGTTCGGCATCGCAGTCGTCACCGTATGCCATGCCGATGCTGGCACACACCTCGTAGTCCTCAAAATCGCAGTTGCCATTATCATACTCTCTGCCGAGCACATCGGTTATCCGCTGTGCCTTGGCGATGGCTTCAAGTGTGAGGCATTTGAGATGGTCGTTGAGAAGACAGATATGCTCAAGTTCTGATTGGCTGAACGGTTTGAGACGGCCACTATCATCGCATTCGCAGCTCTTCCATCCATAGAAAAACCGTCGGGTATATTCCGTCTCCAAATCAATCTGCTTCTGCAGTTTTTCAGTCAACGCATCCCGATAGTTTTCTTCCCATACAATGAGCGTGCCGTCTTTGTTATGATACATTGTCATCAATTCCGTTATTTCATAGACGCACTCTTGATTTCAGCCAAGAACTCCCTTACTGTACATAACGATACGAGATGATGTTTCTCGGGGAAGAGGCTTCTTAGCGTCTCGTCGATCATTCGCCGGCGGAACACTACAGCGTCATCCTTCTTCTTTCGGAGGAGCAGACCCGTCCACCATCGCTGATACTCTGCAGGTGTCATTTCTTTGGCATGCAACTTCGTCTGCATTTCATGGCGTGCAGCTCTTATCTCCTCCTCCATATCATCTATCTCCCGTTGCAGACGGTCGGCATCGTCGATGAGTGCTGTCAGTTGTTGGCGCACAGCGTTCATCTCGTTATAGAGCAAATCGCGGCTAAGGTTCTCGCAGGTAGCCTCTGCCGCCTTGCATCTCTGGCTCCAGTAGTCAGCCATTTTCTTGTAGAAGAAGGCATCGCAACTGGGGGCGTACTTACTGTTCAGGAGGTCGGTCACCATCTCCAAGGTGTAGTTGCCGTCACCATCTTCTGCAGCATCACACCTCTCACGGTTTATCTTCATGAAACCGCTCCAGAGGTTATGGAAGCAGGGAAGCGGCACACTGGCCGTCGTGCCGTCTTCATAGACGATGCCGCAGCGGTTGGTGCCGGTAAGTGGCGATCCGGCTATGTGATATACAAGATACTTGCGGTCGTCCTCGTCCACCCATGCCGCCTGTGGGCAGTTCTGCCAGAACTCAAGATACGTCCCAAGGGTAGGGTTGTGCAAGCCGTTGGTTCCCGTGTAGGCCAGTCCGCTCTGGAAGGGTACGGGTGCCTGCGACATCTTGTTGTCGTTCAGTATCTGTTCCCGGTGGGCAAGAAAGAGGAAAGCATTGTCAAGAAACACTTTCTGCTGTTGCAGCAGCACTGCATCTTGTTCAGACTTTGCTGCTGATGGTTTGCGGCTACCTATCTGGAGGTATTCGCCTGTAGTGTCGAGTTTGATTTTGTCTTGTTTCATATTTCTCATCTTTGAACATTATATATTACTTGCCTGCAGTCTGGAAAGGATATGTCTGTTGCCAAAAGTATTCTGGTCGACTTGAATTTGAAGCTAGAAATTCTTCTGGGCAACAAACATATCCTATAATTGTAAGTGCATCAACTAACCGATAGGATAGACCTACAGGCTATGCTGATTGAGAGAGGTTGGCAGTCCTTTCCATCGGAGCAAGTACGAATACTGGTACAAAGCGGTGGCGATGGGCTGCAGATAGATGCCGCCGAAGCGACCTTTACTGCAGAATCCCGTGGCGACAATCTTGTCAAAGACATCGCGGTTCATACCGCGGAAGCTGATTTGAAACTCATGCCGTTCCACCGTGATGTTGACGAGTATTCCCGGCCAGTCGCTTATGGACATCCGTATGTTGGGATTACGTTCTGTTGCCAGCCGTAACAGGCACTTGAATATCTGTCCCTTGGCCTGATACATGCGGTTGACCTGCTTGCCGGAGAAATCAGGATTGCTGTTGCACTGGTTCACATAGGCATTTACAAGATTGGCCGCACAGAGGAAGTGGAAAATGTCAGCATGTGTTTTAGGCTCGTCGCCAAGCACGTTCAGCGCATCCTCCAACAGCGTGTGGGTAATCTTCCGGTACCATGGTGTTCCAGCTGCCGCAGTGGTCTTGGATTTCTTTCCCTTCTTCTTGGCAGGCTTGCTGGCGATGGCTTGTGAAGGGTTCATTACAACGCGCTCGATGCGGTTGATGTGCCAGTCCAAGTGCTCGTTGTAGAGAAGACTTACCAGCGTAAGCATACGTTTCTCTATCAGTCTGCGTTCCAGGGTTTCCATAGGCAGACTCATCATGAAGCTGCGTGCTGACACGACGAGGGTGTTGCCGGAGTCATAGCCAACGGTATTGCCGCTGCGCTCGAAGTCCTGGTTGAAGAAGTAGATGACGGTCAACTTTCTGCACACTCCGTCCAGACGCTCGGCCATTTCTCTGGCTTCACGCTTGCTGAAGGCATACATGATCCATTCGTTGCGGTTGGCATCTGCCGCAAGGACAGGGATGCGTCCGTCTTCTTTCGTGTCGATGACGGTCAGCAACTGCAGTTCCGGGCGGTGCGTCTCCAGCAGACGAAGCAGAATGTATCGGGCCAACAGATTGTTGATGTAGGCAGAGCGCTGGGCATAGAGACCTGCGTAGTCATCCTTCTCGAACAGGTCAATAACCTGCTGGAAGTAGTCCTCATGGTCGGAATAGATGGTTTTGATGTTCTGATGGTTCATCACCACCTTGAACTTGTTGTAGCCCATGAGCAGGTTGTGCCACTTGTCCTTCAGGTCAACTACCCTCAGACTGGCATCATACACGTCGTGGCCGATGCACTTGTAGTCATAACTGACGGTATAGCCGTAGGTATTACTGTCAATGCAGACCTCGCCCGTGCGTTCCTGCTTGTCGTTTTGCAGTCCTATAGACTCAAAGATCTCATAGGGAATCAGACTGCGTTCCAGTTTTTCCATCATGGTCTTGCGGTTGGCATGTCCGCTCAGCCATTCTTCGTAATTGTAGATGTAATTACTCATTTTTAAGCTTTTCTTGTGTGCCCGGGATGTTATGGCATCGACAGAGCACGGTTCAACATTGAAGTTTGTTTGGAGAAGTAAAGCCGCCTGTCCATAAACAGGCAAATCGACGGAGTGGCTTGGCACCTCAATGTTGAAATATAAGCCTACTCTATGGCCTATAACGGCATCCCGCGGCTGTCGTAAATTCTGTGGTTCATAATTTATGGCAATGATATACTTGTTGTTACGAAACGTGATATTCGGATTTACTATCTTAATGCTTCATCAAGAAACTAACGCAAGAAGTATCCGTAGTCTGAATCCCACTTGCCAATAGCCTTGACTACTTTTTCAAGGCAAAGATTTTACTTTTTTTATTCTTGGGGAATTTTCATCATCAAGAGCCGAAAAGAGAGTTACATATG
>CAVINS010000156.1:0-3772 GCA_963643925.1 Bacteroidaceae bacterium | reverse complement strand
TCTCCCGCTCCTGCACGGCCGCCGGCAGCTCCACAAACACCGTATCCTGCCGCAGAACCGTCTCCATATCCCGAATTCACATCGAATATCATCTCGGTAACAGCGATTTATGGAGCATAACCTAAAGCCCTACTGAGGTGCTGACAACCAGGGCTGTCAAGGGCCTCAACACGACATAAGAACTCTTCCCCTCAGAGGTATCTCAGAGGGGCCTGAGAAGGGGCAGAAAACTGCCATCCAAAACTGAACAGATATTAACAACAAGTGAACGGGCTTGCTCCGAAATATGTGGCGTATAGGTCAAATATGTAAAGAAGTGATTCACAAATTTTATTTGTACCTTTGAAACCAAGATTGCAAATAACAAAACAATTATATTCTATGATATCATCTGGACTAACAAGACTAACCATGGAGGCAAGGTTGAAGAGTATCTTTGGCATTGAGCACTTCTACGAAGAGCAGTGGGAGGCGGTGTCTAGATTGCTCAATGGCGAACGAATCCTCATGATTCAACGAACAGGATTCGGAAAGTCATTGTGCTACCAGTTCCCAGCTACTCAATTGCCTGGCATTACAATAGTTTTCTCTCCTTTAATAGCCTTAATGCGCGACCAAGTGAAGGGGTTGGAACAAAAAGGCATCAGTGCTGCCTTCATCAATTCCGAGCAATCTAAAGAAGAGAACGAGGCTGTAATCACAAGAGCCTTGAAAAACGAGATAAAGATACTCTACATAGCTCCAGAACGTCAGGAGAATGGCCAATGGCAAGAGGCAGTAATAAAAATGAATATCTCCTTGATTGTTATCGATGAGGCGCATACCATCTCCACATGGGGACATGATTTCAGGCCAGCGTTCAGACGAATCATAAACTTAGTACAGTTGTTGCCTGCAAATATACCTTTGCTTGCCACAACTGCTACTGCGAACAAGAGAGTGCAGGAAGACATAGAGAATCAAATTGGCGGTAAACTGACTTCTTTCCGTGGCAGTCTGGCACGTAACAACTTCAATCTTTATGTAATACACGTAAAGTCTGAAGAAGAGAAAATGCTATGGCTGGCGCAAAATGTGAATTCCCTGCAAGGTACCGGTCTGGTGTATTCCGGAACGCGCGTTGACACAGAGACATATGCCAAATGGCTGCAATTTGTAGGCGTTGATGCTGTAGAGTATCATGCAGGCTTGGATGCAGAAACGAGAAAGGCAATAGAGAACGACTTGATGGCCAACAAGCACAAGTGTATTGTTTCGACAAATGCCTTGGGAATGGGTATAGACAAGCCTGATATTCGCTTTATCATACATACCCAAATACCAGTATCTCCAATACACTATTATCAGGAAATAGGCAGAGCAGGACGTGACGGCAAACCGACAGTCATCATTCTGTTTTACAATGACACAAAACAGGGGCCAGACGACATCGAAGCTGACAAGGTGCTACCACTGTCGTTCATCAACAATGCACGCCCGACAGAACAACAGTACCAAAGAGTTATCAGCTGTCTACAGCAAGAACCTATGGGAGAAAGAGGAATTGCCAAAGCGTGTAACATGAAGATTGACCAAGTGAGAACCATCAAGTACGATTTGATTGACCAGAAAATAATAAACGAGGTCAAGGAAGGAGGTTCAAAGGTGTATGAATACAGAATGAATGCACCGGTACTAGATTATTCTCTTTTTGAGAAATTACGCCAAGCAAGACTCCAAGAACTTGAATCTATGGTGGAATACGCAAATACGTCAGAGCCCAGAATGACCTACCTATGCCAGTTTCTTGACAGCGTTGACAGTTCATGCTGTGCCCACTGCGACAACACGGATCTCAGACCGCTGACTTTTGTTGACAATCCGTTTTTAAGGAACAAATTACAGGAATTCCGCGAAACATACTTCCCAGAATTGAAACTGTGTAAATTGTTATTCTGCTTGTGCGCCGTTGAAACGGAGGAGAAAAAAGTAAGGTACAATATGAGAGTGCCATATCCTGACGTCATTGAAATATACAGGACAGACGAGGCTCCGCACGTTTACAATAGAGGCATAAACTATGCAGACTTCCCCAAGAACACCGCAAAAATAATAAAGGGATTGTACGAGAAGTATCAGAATGAGGAAACCACGCACATCACAAATGGAGTAGCAGCGTCTTATTACGGCGTGTCCAATGTTGGGGCCGCAATACATCGTTCAAAATATGAGAACGGCGGCGACTATCCAGACTTCCTTCTAGCCTTGACCCTTAAAGCTTTCGGAAAGACATTTGGCAAGTATCATTACGACATGGTAATGTACGTACCACCTACTGAGTCTGGCAATTTGGTAAAGAATTTCGCAAATAAGTTTGCAAAGGTGCTCAAACTTCCAGTACCCGACGCATTGATAAAGACAAGGACCACCCAACCGCAGAAGATTTTCCAAAATAAAGCAGGTAAGGAAGAAAACGTAAAAGATGCATTCGAACTGATAAACGGTATCGACGTGCGCGGGAAAAACATCATCCTTATTGACGATATATATGACAGTGGAGCAACACTAAAAGAGATAGCACGAATACTTTCAAGTAAAGGAGCGAAATACGTCACTCCAGTAGTAATAGCAAAAACAGTAGAAGGAACACCATCATGAATGAATTGACTTATTGGTATGCATTGGCTAACATGCAGGGTATAACAAAAAGAAGGAAGAACGACATATATGTAAATGCCTACAAATCGAACATTTCCATTGTGGAAATGTTCGACAACAGCAGCACATGGGACAAATTGGGAATGTCTGACGAGGAAATGTCAGCATTCACTATAGCTAGAAACGATTTGGTAAACTGCTCCTTCGTAGTGGAGGATTTACTCTCACAGGGATACAATATCATCCCTATGACGGATACGACATATTCTAAAAATTTAAAGAAAAATTTGAATAGGAATGTGCCCATGATACTATACACCAAGGGCAATGTGGAATTGCTCAACGAATTGTCAGTCGCTATTGTAGGGTCTCGTAATGCCTCAGAAAAGTCTCTCCAGTTTACTGCTAATATGGGAAGGAAATGTGCGGCAGAGGGAAAAGTAGTTGTTAGTGGCTTTGCAAAAGGAGTAGACCGTATGGCACTTGATGCTGCGCTGCAAGCCGGCGGCAAGAGTATCATTGTACTGCCACAGGGAATAACGACATTCTCTTCCGGAATGAGACAATACTACCAAGCTATCATTCAAGGACGCCTGCTCGTAATAAGCACCTTTGCTCCAAAAGCGCCATGGACGGCAGGATTCGCTATGGAACGCAACCATTACATCTACGGATTGGCTAAAGATATATATGTAGCCCAAAGTGATGACAATGGCGGTACATGGGAAGGAGTAATAGATGGATTGCGTAAAAAAATGCCAATATTTGTACGCAAGCCAGATGACAATGAGAAAAATGCCAATATGCTGCTTATACAAAAAGGGGCTACGCCAATAGACTTCAACGGATGCATAATAGAGATGAATCCGGAAGACAAGCTTACCCCTAAGGAGAAAGAGGAGCGAGAGTTGCATGAGAAAATCAGACAACTTCTGAAAGGCAAAGAAATGTCGTCGAAGGATATTGCCGAGAAGATTACTCTGCCAACTAAAGATGCCAAAACTTACCTTCGCAAATTATCTTTTATTGACGAGCATAAAAAAAGTAACAAGGTATTCTTTTTTATTAAAGGGGAAGGCCCTGCAAGCGAGCCAAACCTATTTAATTAAATATACTGATGTCACTGCTGTGTAAG
>CAVINS010000155.1:0-3806 GCA_963643925.1 Bacteroidaceae bacterium | reverse complement strand
CAACGGAGAGCCCTGCGATACCAGTGGCACGGGTACGCTCCACATCGCCGTCATGCAACGACATTTCGAAAGCTTCATAATCGTATTTATCATGCATGTAATGAATTATCTTCAACGCATTGACATAGGTCTTGGCGAGCCAGCGCATCATCTGCTCGAACTTAGGCATAAATTCCTCATAAGTGAGGTAATCGCCTGTGACAGGTGCAAACTGCGGCGCTATTTGCTCGCCCGAGATCTCATCCCTGCCGCCATTAATAGCATAGAGCATACATTTGGCAAGGTTAGCACGCGCACCGAAGAATTGCATCTGTTTGCCTATTTTCATAGGACTAACACAACACGCAATGCCATAGTCATCACCAAGGTCGGCACGCATGAGATCGTCGTTCTCATACTGGATGGCACTAGTGTCGATGCTTACCTTTGCACAGTATCTTTTCCATGCTTCGGGTAAGTGTTCACTCCAAAGCACAGTCAAGTTAGGTTCAGGAGAAGGCCCCATATTATATAGGGTATGGAGGAATCGGTAATCGGTCTTTGTCACCATAGGCCGCCCGTCTATTCCCATTCCTCCAAGAGAAGCCGTTGCCCATATCGGATCGCCGGAAAAGAGGTCATTGTATTCGGGAGTGCGCAGAAAGCGTACGATGCGCAGTTTCATTATCATCTGGTCGATGAGTTCCTGTGCTTCCTGTTCGATGAGAGCTCCTGTTTTCAGGTCATGTTCAATGTAAATATCGAGGAAGGCGCACACACGACCGAGTGACATAGCTGCACCGTCCTGGTCCTTGACGGCACCGAGGTAGCCGAAATAGGTCCATTGCACTGCCTCGCGGGCATTGGCAGCGGGTTTGGAGACATCGAAGCCATAAGCCGCACACATCTTCTCAAACTGTTTAAGTGCTAGTATCTGCTCGGAGATTTCCTCACGCTGGCGCACTATGTCTTCTGTAAATTCTTGTATGTCTATGCGCTTTAAATAACGTTTCTTCTCCTCTATAAGGTTGGCTGTACCGTAAAGGGCAATGCGACGATAGTCGCCAATGATTCTTCCGCGTCCATAAGCATCTGGCAACCCGGTGATGATGTGGGCGTGGCGGGCGGCTTTGATGTCATCGTTATAAGCCGAGAAGACACCTTCATTGTGAGTCTTACGATATTTTGTGAAAATAGTCTTCGTGGCAGGGTCGAGCGTATAACCATAGGAGTTGAGAGCTTTCTCCACCATACGGATACCTCCTTTTGGGAAGATGGCACGTTTCAACGGCACATCGGTTTGAAGTCCGACAATCACTTCGCTCTCTTTATCGATATAGCCAGCATCATAGGAGTCTAGGCTCTGAGGCAACCGTGTCTCAGCATCGTAAACGCCTTTTTTGCGCTCCACCTCAAACATTGGAGAAAGGATGTCCCACAAGCGCTTTGTTCTGACGGTAGCACCACAAAGAAACGACTCGTCGCCATAGTAAGGCTCAAAGTTTGCTTGAATAAAGTCACGTACATCGATTTCATTCTTCCAATTGGAACCGTAGAAATCGTTGGGCAAATTCTGAAAAACCATAAATGCGCTATTTAATAAGTTACTTCCACTCTGGGCAGAATGGCGACTCAAGAGTTCCGAGCGACATGTCAGGCTCCATAGTCATATCGGCAGAGACGAAATAGCCTTTGAGCAGAGACGAATAATATTGTATGCAGAAGGTAACAGTGGAGTTTACCTCACTCTGCAATTTCGCCACACTGAGATAGAACTTGCCGTCAACAGGATTGGCAGCATTGCGACATTGACCGTTTACAAACACTGCTGCAATGTCGCCGGGCTGTGGGTCGATGTCGGCAAAGTCGGGCGTAAAAGCAAAAATTATCGTTTCGCTACCTTGTGGCATGAAAGAGGATGTAGGTATTGCCTGAGCCTGAGAAAGCCACGCCGGTACGGAAGCAACACTTGTAAAGAGTTTTCCACCGAAGTGAGGTTCCACTCATTATTGTCGGACGAGGAACATGATGGCAGCAGCACAAGAGTTGCTGCCATCATTAAGATTATGTGTTTCAATTTCATTGTTCGTAAGTTTTTTATAAATAATAACGCCATTGATTAGTCGTTGGCTATCTTGAAGAGTTTCTTGACTCCATTAGCCAATCGCACGTCGATAAGCTTCACTTCTCCACTGCCAAGAATTGGTATCCTATAAACATTCTGTCCTTGGAGGACTTTATGCTCTGCGGAGTATTCCCTTTTGCCGCTCACAGCGAAGCAGATGATAGTGGCTTCCGTCTCTTCAGCACTCATTACGACAACGTCGACTGAGGCAGGCATCTTGCTGAGATCTAAAGAAATGGCATCACCTCCAAGAGTAACGACATATGGGCGTTGAATGGTTCCCACAACACCTGTTTCAGTCATTGTCAGGCGGTTGGTCGCAGTTGCAACCACATCGTCGCCACGGACTTGCGCAAGAATTAGCGATGCGCCTGGTTCGGCATTTGCAGTAAGGAAGTAGCGCGAAGAGCCATCAGCCAAGTCAATCTTTTGAGCTGTACCAGCTACGCTGCCGTCCTTGCAATAGGCAACGAGTTTGTCATCTGGGAGGACATCAAATTCGTCGGTATTGAACACAGCAATCACAGGCATGGCATCTGCATGTTCTGCCGAGGATGCCACACTTAGAGCACTCACGACACTGCCCTTAGCCTTGCCGAGGTCGACGGTGCAATCGGTTGCCGCATTGCGCTTGATAAAGTAGCCCATGCCTGGCGAGAGAGTCTGCAAAGAGCCTACCCAGCGATTGTTTTCGCTAAGTACAGCAAACTGATCGATGCTCTTGATAATGTCACCTGCAGTGCCTTTGTCGCCAAGATGATAGTCGGCCATAGCATCGGCTATAGGCATTGCCTCCGTAAGGAGGTATGGCATTGACGACCATGCGTTGCCTGCAAGAGTAATAACCTTGTCGTCTGCCGACAACGAAGAGCCCGACACACGATATTGGCCGGCTTTCTGAACATAAATCTGGTAGACGTTGTTGATGGAGAGGTTGTTGATACCGTCACTCCATTTACTGCCGTCATACACCGAGAAGTCGTTGGCATACTTGATGCGGTCGTTGGCGGTGAAGGCACTGAGATTGGCAAACGACGTGTTGAGCGTACTGGCAGCATCAGGCTTTACATTGAGCGATATCCAGTTCCACCCCTGTTGCAGACGAAGGAGCTGCACCTGAGTGTCTTGAGTGATGAGGTGCACAGGAGTGGAGATGCCCCATGTACCGTTATTGACAAAGCGGACATCTTCACTGGCAGCAAGACCTACGACATAGCCTTTGTCAGACCTCCACAAACGGAAACTTATGGGTTGGTTGTAGAGCGAACTGTTGCCGTGAATTGTGAGGAACACACCGGAACCATTATTATCGTCGACAGTGACATACGCCTTACCCAAGCAATCGCCTTCGGGAGTGAACGCCGCCACTATGTCGAGTGGATTATAGTCTATGATCTCGTTGTCGCCGTCTTTCAAGTAGACACGACCGATAAAACTCATCGTTTCATTATACTTAGTCGGGTCTACATTCCAAGTAGGCTCTTCAGCAGTAACAACAGCCACAACGGTAAGAGGATCGCTTAAACCGTTACCATCAACAAGGTTTACAGTGGCGAGATAGATGCCTGGATTCAGGCTTTCCTTAACAGAGAATGTAATGTAGTCTTTAGCATTACCGTCGATTACCGACTGGGTCGCTCCCAATTCAAGCCAAGAGGCATTTGTTTCGAAGGTGATATTCTGTCGGCTTCCACCATTGTTA
>CAVINS010000154.1:0-3926 GCA_963643925.1 Bacteroidaceae bacterium | reverse complement strand
ATATCTTGTGGCCACCATTGGCGTTGAGGGAATGGCCGCAATGGTAGAGGCGGTCCATCGACTCCTGAAGTGCAATGAGATGACGGTTGACGGAGTAGCCCTTGAGCAAGTAGTCTTTCAGTACTCGCGTGGCCCACTGACGGAACTGCGTACCTCTATGGGACTTTACTCTATAGCCTACGGAGATGATGACGTCCAAGTTGTATACCTTAACCTTCTTTTGCTGTACTTTACCTGGAATAGCTCCGTGCGGAGTGGTTGTCAAGGATTCCTTGACAACCATTTCTTGTATCAATTCCCCTTCTTTGAATATATTGCTTATATGCAGGCTGATATTCTGTTTGGTGGTGCTGAAGAGCTCCGTCATCTGGGCTTGTGTGAGCCACACGGTCTCGTCGTCTATTTTTACTTCGAGCCGTATGCTTTTGTCTGGCTGGTAGAGGACTATCTGAGAGTTGGTGGATTGCGATATGTTATTGTCGCTTGTCATCATCAACATTGAATGTTTGGCGTTGAATCACTAATCTCACTGATATGACAAATTGCCATGCGGAGAGTGTTTTTACGGTTTTTCTGTATCTCAATCAAAGAGTTCCGTGAGTATATTTAATTCCACTTCACTGGTTTGGTAGGTTCCTCTGCAATGGCGAAATCTTCTTTGTGGACTCCTCGGATGGTGCTTGATGGAGGATAGAACTAAGGTTTTGATACGTCTTCTATACCTGGAGCCGACGCATGGTCAGCTTCAGTAACGTGGATGCCCTTTGGAAGACGTTTGCCATTGCAGCGTGCGCCTTCGTCGGCTATAGAAAGAGCAAGCGAACTATCCAGTGTCATTTCCCCTAACTATTTTATGTCATTGCCGGACTTCATCAAACGGGATGATTGTACCGATTGTTTAATGACTTCCCCCATAATGTCAAATTTGTTTCACTTGCAAATGTACAACTAATATATGAAACAAAAGACAAAAAAG
Source organism: Bacteroidaceae bacterium (assembly GCA_963643925.1). Lineage (GTDB taxonomy): Bacteria > Bacteroidota > Bacteroidia > Bacteroidales > Bacteroidaceae > Phocaeicola_A. Next base: position 2,950 of record CAVINS010000154.1, on the reverse strand, counting down.
GTAAGTTTTTTCATCCCGGCGACCAAATTTGTTGGAAACTTTGACATTTGCCAAGTCGGAGTACAAGTTCGACAAAGAGCTTGGCTTTCCCAATCTACAGGAAATCCCATTGCAGCAACATCGACTTGAGGATACTCGCTAAGCAACGCCTTGAATCTTGAAACGAATGTATTGCTGGGATTTAGCAGACACATGGCAAATGAGCAAGAACGGCAGACGCATAAAAAAGGAAAAAACACGCAATGGGCAGTTTGATTTGTCCTTTGCGTGGCATAAGTATATATATAAAAGGTGGAGCACATCCAAAAAAGAAAAAGGTTGCCTGTCAAGCATCGAGCCTGAGGGCAACCTCCTTCCTTTTTACAAAGGGTCTCTATCGTATAAGTCCTGCAATCAAATCGACTACGGGGTCGCTCATGTCCAGTGGCTTTGTGTCATTAATGTCAAAGTTTTGGCCAGAGGTAAGAAGACAGCGAAGCTTCGCTCCGTCGTATTTCAACGTGCAGATGGTGTCTTCGCCCTGCATGACCGACAACGACCTGTGACCATCTATGTCGGGCTGAACAGCAATGGACGTTCGCATCTTTTCTGCCAACAGCAGCCGTATCTCGGCGAATTTCTGCAGCAAGCGGAAGAAGTGTATTGCCTTGAACACTTCCGTATAGTTGGTCACTTCTCCGTCAATGGGCTCGTACTTGTAGGCCTTGATGGAGAAGTCTATCGCCTTTTCACGGTTGCCCATACTTTTCAGAATGTCGTCACGGAAAGCCGTGTCCTTCTGATAATAGCGGGCTGTCTTCTCGTATTTCGGAAGGACGTGCTCTATGGTAGGACGCAGCGCCTCGTAAGTCTCAAAGTTGGTCCTGGCGAACTTGTCCATAAGATGATAGAGAAACCACAATTCGATGCACGGATGGCTTTCGATGAAGACTACACCCTGCTTCCGGTACTTCTCCTTCGCCTCCTGATAGACAGCAAACTGCGCCTTGTTCCTGACCAAAGTGTCGGTGTCGATGACGAGGAATATGGCATCGGCACGTTCCTGCGGATTCTTGCGCAATTCCTTGTCGATGAGTTTCAAGTTTTGCTTGTACGAGCTCCTGCTGTTCTTCGGCACATCCGGTTCCATAGAGAACCTGAAGCGACTGTTGGTGCGCAGCCATTCGAAGTAGTACCACTCCGTGAAGCCCTCGCAGTAGATTTTGACGGTATATTCAAGCGGTCTCTGTTCCATACTGCCTCCTTCTTATTCGTCAATGAATATACTGCCCAACTGCGGTTTTGCCCCCAGTTTGCCGGCCCGGTAGGCATTGAGTATCGACACCTCTTTGTGGAGACCGAAGTCCTTGGCGCGGTAAATCTCGGTGGCACCCGATTCGTTCTTGTTGGCAAAGTACACCATGTCACGACGGATGAAGTCCTCGTCGAGAAGCATCAGGTTGTGGGTGGAGAAAATAAGCTGCGCACGGTCGGAGTTGACCAGGAATGTCTTGATGATATGGGTAAACAGGTCGTAGTGGAGCGAGTTCTCCAACTCGTCGCACACAAGCGTCTGGTTGTTCTTGACCAGGGTGTAGAGCAAAGCCGACAGGCCATACATCCGGTTCGTGCCTTCCGACTCCACGATGGTGGACAAGCTGCCCGTATAGAACGGAGTCTTGTGGGTGAAGAACAGCTCTTCGGCAGAGACGCTTTTGGCTTGCGGCTCTGCTATGTGCAGTATTTTGGCTATCTTCCTGAACTTCTCCAGCGCCTCTTCTGTCTCCTCTCCTTTATCTTCCTTGATAAAGATGTCGGAGATGTTGAAGTCGGCCTTCTCCAACATGTCGCAGATAAACTTTTTGCTGTCGGCGTCAAGCCGTATGATGTCGTTGGCAAACAGTCCGAGGTTGTCGCGCTTGTCGAGCAAAGTCAGGAACTCGCCCTCGAAGTAACTGCAGATGCGGTCGAGCTCGGCATTTTTCTCCACGTTCGAATTCCTGTAGGTGGCAAGCACGGTGGCGTTGGATATGCAGTTCGACTCGATGAAGAGCTTTTGCGTGGCCGACAGTTTCAAGAGCGGACCGAACTCAACAGACGAATTGCCTTTGGCTTCATTCCATGTGCGTTGGTAGAAGAGGGCACGACGACTGTTCGGATAGAAGTTGAGCTCTTCCCTGAATATCTTCTGACTGTTCAAGGTCAAAGCATACTCGTATCTGACATCGCCTATATAGAATATGAGTTCAAAGGACGAGTCTTGATTGCGGCTGTCTTCGTCCATCATAAAAGGTGTGAGCCCGGTTCCGCTTCCCGGCTTCCTGGCACGACTGCCGACAAGGGTGAATATGAACCACGCCAATGCCTTGAGGATATTGCTTTTCCCCGACGCATTCGGTCCATACACCACTCCCAGTTTGGAGATGCGCACGCCCTTGATCTTCACAACGGCATAATCCTCATATGTCTTGTCGGCTGATGCCGTGAAATCCAGTAACTGCTCTTCCCGTACGGAAAGGAAGTTCTTGACTTTAAACTGCAGAATCATATCTCTCGATGTTATTTTCGTAATTTATTTGCAAATATACAAAGAAAAGATGAAACGCAGCACCTTTCGGTTCGATAATTGAAAATATTTTTCCAATTTTCGCATCAAAGACGGTAAACATATCACTTTCGGCACCTCCGAATGGCATTGAACGAATAATACAGAGCCATTGGCACAATGTGACATATACATACAAAAGGTGTCAGTCGGGCATCCCCCAAAAAGTAAAGCAGACCGCCAAGCAAGCCTTCGTGCGTCGCTTGGCTCGGGTATAAAGGGTTGGAGCACATCCAAAAAAGAAAAGGTTGCCTTTCAAGCATTGAGCCTGAGGGGCAACCTTCTTCCTGTCTATAGTGGCTTAGTACCGGATGTCCCACTCGCCATCACTGAAGATGCGGAAACTCACATACTCGTTGGCGAGTT
>CAVINS010000153.1:0-3945 GCA_963643925.1 Bacteroidaceae bacterium | reverse complement strand
GTCTCCTCGTTGTCGTAGTTGCGTACGTTGGACTCGTTCTTCTCATATTGGTACTTGGTGTCGAACACCAGGTTGCGCCATATCTTCGCATTCAGGCCGAGACTGACACGATAATGCGTGGAATTGGTTTTGTACGAGCGGTTGCGAACCTCTTGCAGCATATTGTACGACATGTCCGTATAAGGAAGGTTTTGCAAATTCAGATTATCGACAATCAATTTGTTCCACGATTTCTCGTTATAGGCGTAGCTGCCATCCTCCTCTAGCAACATCTCATAGGGCGAGAGGCTGGTGAAGTCGCTGATGGTGACACCGCTGGTCTCCTGTGTCTTGCGTTGGAAGGTTCCTGCCACGGAGGCGGTCAGCCACGAGTTGAGCTTGTAGCTGTTGTTGAAGTTGAGCATGAAGCGCTCGTAGCCACGTTTGATGGTAGCCTCGTCGTTCTTCTCATACATCAACGATGCGTAGGTGGAGTATTTGTCCGTGCCGGCGGAGAGGCTGGCGTTGTACTGTTGCAGGGCTTGCGTCTGCATCAGGTATTTCTTCAGCTGGCTACGGTTACTGCGGTTGCGCAGTATGTCGAGGTTCTTGTTCATCTCCGACTCGGACATGCCATAGTATTTATGGGCATAGTAGTAGTCCTGTGCCAGTGACAACGCACCGGTGATGTTGTCCGACGAGGGAGTGAAGTCGGACAGCGACCACTCGTTCTCCAGGGCCATAATCTCGTAGTCCACCGTGGTCTTGCTGTCGGCCTGTGCCATGATGTAGTCGAGGTCGGGTGTGGTACCGAAGCGGTAGAAGCCCTGCACGTCGACTTTCAGTTTTCCTGTCTGACCCTTCTTGGTGGTCACCACAATCACGCCGTTAGCGGAGCGGGCACCCCAGATGGAGGCTGCGGCTGCATCCTTCAGCACGGTCACGCTCTCCACGTCATTTGGGTTGATGGTGCTGAACGAGCCCTCGATGGGGAATCCGTCAACGACCACCAACGGGGCGGTGTTGGCGTAGAGTGAGCTGGTACCACGGATGAGGAAGTCCACCGTACCGTCCTCGTTCTCGGTAGCCTGCATGCCGGCTACCACACCTTGCAGTGCAGAGGAAAGGTCGGAGGTCGGACGGCTGGCGAGCAACTCCTGGTTCACCTTGTCGAACGAACCGGTCACGCGCTCTTTCGACAGAGTCTGGTAACCGGTCACCACCACGTCGTCCAGCAGTTTGGAGTTGTCCTCCATCACCACGTTCACCGTCTTGCGGGCGTTGGCCTGTTTCTCCACGTCCTTCTTGCCCACGTAGGTGAAGAGCAGTGTGACGTCGCCGCTACCATTGGCGGGCAGGGCGAAAGCGCCGTCGAAGTCGGTGACGGTACCTTCGTTGGAACCTTTCACACGTACGGTGACACCAATCAACGGCTCACCGGCCTCGTCGTAGACCGATCCACGGATGGAGCGGCCGCTGGGGCGGGACTTCTGCGCAGCGTTCGGATTGAACACCTGGACGAATCGTCCTTTGATTTCGTACTTCAGCGGTGTGCCGTTCAACAGGCGTTTCACCGCGTTCTCCACAGTCACGTTCTGCAACTTGACGTTGGTCACCGTGTAAGGATTCACATCCTCCATCACGTACTGCATGCGGTAGTAGCCCGACTGACGTTCTACCTCATCCAAGCCTTTGTGGAGTTTTTCTTTCTCACATTGGAAAGAGATCTTCTTTCCCTGACTTTGGGATTGTGCTCCCATGTTCGTTGCTAAAAGCAGACAAAAGAGGATAAGGAGTATCCCCTTGTACATGTTTAGCTCTCTCTTCATAAAATCACAATTTAAATTGAACAATAAAACTAATGTTTACCTTTAAGACATCCGTCTCATCAAAATGGTACCTCTTCGGGCAAAATATTTTTCGCGAGGACACGCACGTGGGGATGTCTTTGTCCAAAGGAAGTGGATATATGGGCTCCTCTACCGGAAGAACTTGTGATGGAAAGATAACGAAATTGAGCAAGAGTGTCAACGAGATTGGTAACGAGAGCAATCGAAATCTCTGTTCAAAGTCTTTGAACAGACGTTTAGTGACTTTGAACACACGTTCAGAGCCTTTGAACACACATCCAAAGTCTATGAACAGAGATATCGTCCAGTTGCGAGACCAATTTCGTTGTACTTCTGGGTCGCTTTAGCATCTATTTTATCCGTTTTTCCTTGCTATTAAGCAAACGGGTGTTACCTTTGCAGCGAAACCCCACCAGGGGACGGAGAGAGCGTCATGAGTAATAGGACAAAACAAGAAGTAGAGTTTGAAGCGTTGTTCCGCGGGAACTACGCCCGCCTCTACCGTTATGCGCTCGATTTCCTGGAGGATGAGGAGGCCGCCAAGGATGTGGTGAGCGAGCTCTTCGGCGACCTATGGAAGCAGTACGACACCTGGCGACCGGAGAGCCCCGAAGCCTATCTGAACCGCGCCTTGCGCAACCGCTGTCTCAACTACCTGAAGCATCTGGCCGTGGAACGCAACGCTGTGCAGGGGTACATCAACGAGAAGATGACGCTCATCGACAGCGATGCGGCGGTGCACGAGGAGCGGATGAAGCAGGTGAAGCGAGTCATGGACACGCTGCCCACACGCACACGCTTCATCCTAGAGCAATGCTACATCGAGAAGAGAAAGTACAGCGAGATGGCCGAACTGCTGGACACCTCGGTGGGGATGATACACAAGCATATCAGCAAGGCACTGGCGATTTTCAGGAAAGCTCTTGGCGAGAATTCGCCGAGAGGCGGTACCGAATGACGAGCGAGGTTGTCTGTAATAATATATAGGACGTAAACACAAAGAGCTGACGGATGATGGAAGATGCCGATAACAAGTTGAACCAGCCGCAGGAGACGAATGTCCCCTTCGACCAGCAGGAGGCTGAGGCTTCGCGCATGGGTGCGTTGGTCCGCATGGACTACCGCAGGCGACACGCGCCGCAACCCGATGTGGACGAGGCTTGGGATGCATTCCGCCGAGAGCGGATGGTCGCTCAGCAGACCCCGAAGCGGGGCTTCACGGCTTGGCACATGACCGCTGCCGCCCTACTGGGAGCAGCCGCCATGCTGGCCCTCGTCATCGTGTTTCGCCACGCACTGTTCGATGCGCCCACGCCGCAGCAGGCAAAGGAGATTGTCGCCATGCAGTATGACGAGAAGCCGCAACGGGTGAAGCTGGAGCGTGAGAACGACACGCTGGACCTCACCCAGAAGGATTCCATCTCGTACCAGGAGGCGACGAAACCGCAGAAGCCTACCGTGGTGGGCAAGCTGCAGAATAAGACACAACGGCTCTCCACACCGCGCGGCATGGACTTCAAGGTGGTGTTGCCCGACGGATCGGAAGTGGTGCTCAATGCCGAGAGCACCATCGAGTTTCCCACAGCGTTCCTGAGCGGACGGCGTTGGGTGAAACTGAAGGGCGAGGCCTACTTCAAGATAGTGCGCAACGACGACGCTCCCTTCATCGTCACCTCTGACCAGCTCTCGGTGCGGGTGTTGGGCACGGAGTTCAACATGAAGAGTTACGCCTCCGAGACGGCCCGTGTGTCCCTTGTAAAGGGTAAAGTAGAGGTGATGCGTCCCGATGCGACAGTCTGCGACGCCACACTGGCACCGGGGCAGGAGGCCTGGTACAACGCAAAGGGTGAAGTGCAGGTGCGCGAGGTAGACCCCTACGAAGTGACGCAGTGGGTGAACGGATTCTTCTACTATCACGACCAAACGCTGGTGAAGGTGCTCTGCGACCTGGGCCGTTGGTATAACCTAGGCGTGGTGTTCCAAAACACTGAGGCCCTGCACTACAAAGTGCACTTCTCCGCACTGCGCAACGAGCCTATCGACACGGCACTGGAGAATCTCAATCGTCTGCGCCGCATCCGCGTCCGCCTGGATGGCAACAAAATCGTAGTTTATT
>CAVINS010000152.1:0-3954 GCA_963643925.1 Bacteroidaceae bacterium | reverse complement strand
AGGGAGCATCGAACAAGAAAATGCGGCCAAGGTTGTCATAAACCCTTATGATTGGGATAATCGTGTCTATGTGAATTTAGCGCTTGAAAATGCCAGAATTGTAATTTCTACCGATAAAGAGGGCGTTACGACAGTTTCAGGTACAAAGAACAATGACAAGTATCAGGAATTCTTGAATGCTAAGAAGCCTTATGAGGAAAGATTCGAAAAAGCCTATAAAGTTTATGAAGCTTCTGCTAAGACGGCAGAAGATGAGATAACGATTGATAAAGAACGTGATTTTTTGCATGAGAAAAGGGATCCGTTGTCGTTTAATTATGTGAAGGAAAACATCAATAATCCGGCTTTCTGGTTTCCTCTTTACAATGTAGCGATTCAGAGTTCGTTTGAAAAGCAGAAGGAACTGATTGCGGCAGCAAATGACTATACCAAACAACAACCAGTCATGCAGACAATCATACAACGTGTCGAGACCATGGAAAAGACGGCAGTGGGCAATCCTTACGTGGATTTGCACATGCTGACCCCCGATGATAAGGAGATAGCTCTGTCCGAATATGTCGGTAAAAGCAAATACTTGTTGGTGGACTTTTGGGCTTCGTGGTGCGGACCCTGCCGTGCGGAGATTCCTAACGTAAAGGTGGCCTATGAAAAGTACAAAAATAAAGGCCTTGAAATAGTAGGTGTGTCTTTTGACAGTAAGAAAGAGAGTTGGATAAAAGCCATAAAGGACTTGGATATAGCTTGGCCTCAAATGTCCGACTTGAAAGGCTGGGATTCAGAGGGTGCCAAGGCTTATGCCATCACTGGCATTCCTCACGTTATCCTATTGGATCAAGAGGGAAAGATTGTGGCTCGTCAACTCTATGGTGAAGAACTGCAGAAGAAACTTTCGGAACTGTTTGATGCCAAATAAAATCAGCCAATCCTTTTAACTTAACCTTCATCGCCATCGTTTCTGCCTTGCGTCTGCAAGCGGAAGTGGTGGCGATGCCATTTGTTGGCCTTTGTCGGGGCAGTGAGGATTACCAGTGGCAACAGCCACTCCCTACACTGGTAAATGTCGTTCTACTGAAAATATTTGTGGAATTTGACAGATTTCTGCTATAAAGGTAGTGCTTTTCTTCTTTCGGGCCAAATGTTCAATCTGGATATTGCAGCCGATGTTACCACCCGAACCGGATAAGCTTGCTTCCGTCTGAGGCGGCATACTTACGGAGTAGGGACTGCAGGTGGGCGGCGCTCTCGAGGAGCCCTTGTTCACCGCTGTAACCATTGATGATGGCCAGCAGGTGGGTGGTGCCTAGGGAGAGTTTGGTGCGCTCGTTGTCGCTCGTGGGGGTGCCTATGCCGCTGATGGCATCGCGATAGACGGGCATGCCCTCGATGTTGAGCGGACCGCGACCGATGCCTTCGTAGGGTTCGTCCTTACGGCCGATGCCCAGCGTGAGGGTGTCACCCTCTATCTTATCCGCGTCGAACCCGCCGATGGAGTAGCCGCTGGCTATCGACTCCAGGTTGATGAGGTCCACCACAGTGTCTATCTGATAGAGCTCCATCCCCTTGAGGATGCGGCGGCAGAGGGCTTCGCTCGACGGACGGTAGCGGCTCGGGTCTTTGCCACAGCACTTGTATGCCTCGCGTGTGGCCTGTATGGCCGTCATCTGTTTGATGGACTCTGTGGTGTACTTGGCGCGGTACTCCGTCATGAAGTGACCAATCTCCTCCCACAGCTCAGCGTTGTAGGGACTGTTGCTGACCATCGCGTCCACGGCGACACCCCGGAACGACGGGCAGGCTTTGCGTATCTCGTCGGATACTGTGATATGAAATTCCATACTGTTTCTGCTTTTACGATGCAAAGATAGACGTTCTCCGCAAATAATGAATAATATGGTGTGTGTACGCTCTGGAGCGCAGCATTGTGGCCATTGGAGATTCTGCGTAGGGTTGCCATTGTGGTAACAGGAATGTAAAAAGAAGGTCGTTTAGTCTATTGGGAGAGGCTCTGGGAAGATAAAAACAGGCGTTTCGCTGCTTTTTTTGTGCAATATAGGCAAAGAATCAAAAAACTCCACTATTTTTGCATCCAATTATCGATAAGTGCGCAATGACTGACGACCAAATCTTTTTGTTGGACGTGGAGCAGATAATCCGCTCGAAGGCGGGGGACAAGATGAAGTATGTACCCCGCTTTGTGGTGTCCTATCTCAAGAAAATACTCCATGAGGAAGAACTGAACGAGTTCCTCAAGCGAGAGAAAGGCCGCGAAGGCGTGGACTTCCTGGCGGATTGCATGGAGTTCCTCGACGCGAAGCTGGAGGTAGTGGGCCGGGAGAACTTGCCCGCCGACGGGCGATGCACCTTTGTGAGCAACCACCCGCTGGGCGGACAGGACGGCATCTCGCTGGGCTATCTGTTGGGCACACACTACGATGGGAAGATAAAGTACCTGGTCAACGACATGCTGATGAACATACACGGACTGGCACCCCTCTGTGTGCCGGTGAACAAGACAGGCGGACAAAGCCGCGGCCTGTCGCATCTGGTGGATGAGGCTTTCCAGTCGGACAACCACATCATCATGTTCCCGGCTGGACTCTGCTCGCGGCGTCGTGGCGGTGTCATCCGCGACCTGGAGTGGAAGAAGACCTTCGTGCTGAAGAGCATACAGACGCAACGCACCGTTGTACCCATCCATTTCGAGGGACGCAACTCTGACTTCTTCTACCGTTTGGCCAACGTCAGCAAGGCACTGGGCATCAAGTTCAACATCGCCATGATATATCTGGCGGACGAGATGTTCAAGAACCGTCACAAGACATTTAAGGTAACCATAGGCAAACCCATACCCTGGCAGACCTTCGACAAGTCGAAGTCGCCGCTGCAGTGGGCCGACTATGTGAAAGAAATAGTATACAAGCTCTAGAGAAACATGATAGAAGAGATTATTGCACCGGTTAGCAGGGAAGTCCTGAAGTCGGAACTGACGGACGACAAACGCCTGCGGCTCACCAATAAGAGTCACAACGAAATTTATATAGTTACCTATCAGGACTCGCCCAACGTGGTGCGGGAGATTGGTCGTCTGAGGGAAATCGCTTTTCGCGCCGCCGGTGGCGGAACGGGCATGTCGCTCGACCTCGACGAGTACGACACGATGGAGAATCCCTATAAGCAACTCATCGTCTGGAACCCCGAGGCGGAGGAGATTATCGGTGGATACCGCTATCTGCTGGGCACCGATGTACGCATGGACGCTGAAGGCCGTCCGATGTTGGCTACGGCCCACATGTTCAACTTCTCGAAGCAGTTCCTCGACGAGTACCTGCCCACCACCATCGAGCTGGGCCGCTCGTTTGTGACACTCGAGTATCAGAGCACCCGTTCCGACTCCAAGAGCCTCTTCGCCCTCGACAATCTGTGGGATGGACTGGGAGCCCTCACCGTGGTGATGCCTACCGTGAAGTATTTCTTCGGCAAGATGACCATGTATCCGTCGTTCAACCGCCGTGGCCGCGACATGATACTCTACTTCCTAAATAAACACTTCGGCGACAAGGACAACCTCATCACCCCGATGAAGCCTCTTGACATAGAGGCAGACCCCAATGAACTGGCGCAGATCTTCAACGAAGACTCCTTCAAGGAGGATTACAAGATACTCAACCGCGAGGTGCGCAAGCTGGGCTTCAACATCCCTCCCTTGGTGAATGCCTACATGGGTCTGTCGCCCACGATGCGCATGTTCGGTACCGCCATCAACTATGGCTTCGGCGATGTGGAGGAGACCGGCATCCTCATAGCCGTCAACGAGATATTGGAGGAGAAACGCATCCGTCACATCGAGAGTTTCGTGAAGCAGCACCCCGAGTCGCTGAAGATAACATCCGGAGCTAACAAGGTGATTTCCTGATGATTACCCCCCCCCCCCATACGGATTTAGTGTAATCT
>CAVINS010000151.1:0-4008 GCA_963643925.1 Bacteroidaceae bacterium | reverse complement strand
CTTATATTGGGTGGCCTGCGGTGTGTTGCTCTCGCCACGATAGTCAGCCAAGGCTTCCTGACCCATCTTGTTGACAAGGTTGGCACCGCCATAGAGCAGGAGTGGAATCTTCAGAAGCGGGTTCTTGACGAATGTCCTCGTGACGAGAGCTGCCAACGGCATCATCGTGCTTTGGTTCATGCCGACAGACTTGGTTCTGCCGGTGAAGACACCCAGAAGCATGTCGGGGAGCATGGAGAGCGTGAGACCAAGATGCTGCATGGTGTCGCCCATACCGCCAAGCCCCATACTCGTGAGCAGTCCGTTCCAACCGCTGTAGTCGCCAGTCGGAGTCTGCATCATGTTGGTATTCTCGGCATTACCCTTATCCTCCGTGTTGCCGGTATTACCCGTATTCTCAGCATTACCCATTGTCTGGTTTTGCGGAGTGTCATCGGCTTCCTGTACGTTGGAGAAAGTGACGGCATCCTTGCCGAGGTCCTTGCGACGGGACTGTTCCCTCTGAATGGCGGCAGCGAAGGCTTCATACTGCATGGCACGGTAGGTAGCATCGGAAACAGTCATCAGCGACGACTTGCCACTGGCCTTCACTGTCCGTTCACCTTCTTCAAGGGCTTGATTTACCTTGTTGCGGTAACGGCTACCGTTGTCTTTGGCCCACTTTGCTGCCATGGCGAGTTGCTTGTCGGTGGCATCGGACATGCTCTTGAAGCCCATCTGTGACAGCATCCACTGGGGAACGTCAGCCTTTTTCTTTTGCGTCTGCGCCACTTCCTGTTGACCTTTCTTTCGTTGCTCGGCCTTGTAGTTGTCCTGCTGGCCGGACGCGGTGCTTTCCACAGCCATGGAAGCGCCGTCCATAGCCGCCTGTCCCCAGAAACCGCCGAAGCCCATTGTGGTCAGGGCATTGGTAATCCATGAGCCGACAGCACCGGCAGCATCTTCAAGAAACGATGCGTTGTATTTCTTGTCTCCCTCTTTGTTGATGTGTTGTTGGAGTGAGGTCTCGCGCACTCGTTTGTCGATATAGAAGATGCTGCCTTCGGCGCTCTTGCGGAGAATGTATTCGGCTGTTGACTTCGGCATCTGTTCATGGACAAGATGGTCGATCATCTTCTTTTCCATGACGGCATCGACGGTGATGTGCTGACGCTGCAGTTCCTTCTTGACCATCTCGATATAGTCGTCGACAGTCTTGCTGTTCCATTCGCCCAACACCTTCAGGCGCTGGTTGTAGGCATCGGTGGCGGCCATACCGCCGTCGGGCCCTGCGGCTCCTGCCAACAGAGCGCCCCAAGAGGTGCTGTGGCTGGCATATTCTTCAGCCTGCTTGCTGGACAGCTCATCACGAACCTTCTTCATGATGGGCAGCACGCGGGAGGTAAAGATGTCTTGTTGCTTGTTATCTGCCATGACTTATATGATGGATTGCTTTAACTGTGAGATAATCTGTTCGCGGGTCTGGGCAAGAGCGGCATGAAGCACCTCCATCTGTTTGGGGAAATACTCTTCGAGCCACTCGTCCTTGCCGACGGTGTCGTGAATGAACTTGATGGCGAGGTCGCGGTTGATTTCGATGGCTCGTTCGCCTTTCTTCTTGCCGTTGAACCAAGCCTTTGTCCACCACACGATGCCATCCTTGTCGGGATAGACGCTGACGGTGCGCTGGATGTCGAAACTCTGCATGTCGATGTCGAAATCCGCAAATGGGTCGATGATGCCTTGACTTTCTACAGCCCGGTCAAAAGTTTTTTTTTATCACTTTCGCTCATTGACGAGAGAAAAACTCCATGCATGAGGGCAAGGTAGTTGAGAAAGTCGAGGGTCAGGAGCGTCTGTATACGACTGATGATGCCATAACTTCTTGCGCCAAGCCCCAAGGGGTTGAGCATACTGGGCGCATGCTCATAGTAGGCATCGCTCTTTACGCCCTCTACAAGCACGTCGCGAAGCGTAGCCTCCGTATTGGTGGGAACCTTATAGCGACAGGTGAGCAGGTCGGTCATATAGTTGCCGAAGAACCGCTGGTACATCTGGTCTATCTCTGGTTGCTGACTGTCATAAGGGGTATGTACGTCAAAACCCAGTGTGGCGATTTCGGGATTCGTTCCCTCCATCATCCTCTGGTTTTCAATGATGAGATTGTCGCGGAGCATTGTGAGAAACTCAAGGGGATTGACCTCAGTGCCGTTGAAACGGACTTCGATGTGCAGGAGTCCATCGCATACGGCGATGTTGTCGCCGGCATTGACGTTCTTGCCGAAGTTGCAGACTGACTCCTTGATGTGTGAATAGGTGACATCAAAGGTGCTGTTGTCATCGGCGGCATAGTTGCGGTAGTTGACGGTGATGTTGAAACCTTTCTTCATGTCGCTGGCAATGCCCGACACGACTCCCGTAGCCAAGGCTTTGAGCCACGTGTGGGGCTTTACCTTGAAATCGATGCCGTGATGGAAGAATTCTTTCCCCGTTTCTGGATGCATCTGCTTTCCATAGCCAAGCGTAATCTCCAACGGACTGCTCTCGGGCAGTTCGAAAGGCATGGCATAGCCACTCGGTGAGACGAGGTTCATGCTTTGTCTGTATTTCATATTTCTGATATTATTGTGATTACTGATATTACCTGTATTGTCGGCATTACCTGTGCATGCCGCGCTGCTGTTCCTGCTCTTTCTGCTGCGTTTCCGCCTGGGCGAGGTTCTGCGTCTGGCTCTGCGAGTTGTTGCCAATCATCATCATGGCCATGAGCATGCCGCCAATCTTGCCGAGAAGTCCGGTGCGTCCGAAGATCAAGTAGCCGGCGGCTATCAGGGCTCCGATGCCAAGACCGGAGATATTGCCCTGTCCGATGTTGTTGAAGAAGTTGCTGAACATGTTCGTGCCGTTGCCTCCGAAGAGGTTGCCGAAGAAGTTGGAGATGCCTTTCAGCGTGTCGCCCAACGTGCCGATGACGCCTTTGGCTTCAGACACCGTCTCCTTGACATCGGAGACAACACTGGTGGCAGAGTCTGCCACTCCCTCCACGGTCTTCTCGCCGGTATAGCCGTTGACAACATCGTGGGCGAAGCCACCCAACTCGTTGACGGCGGCATGGACGGTCTTGCCGACTTCCGTGCCGTAACTGCTATCCGGATTGTTGAGCTTGCTCCATCCGGCATAACTGCCTATGCCAAGAGCCATCGTTGTCTTGGGATTCTTGGCTGCAGCAGTGGCAACCTTTGCCGTGCCTGCCGCTACAGCTTTGCCTCCGCCCCACAATGTGGACGTGGCCTTGGTTGCACCCCGAAAAAGTTTGGGGACAACTCGTGTTACTAATGATAACCAACCCATAATAAGTTTCTATTTTCTCGGTTTTACATTCTTTGCATTGATGCGCCATACACTCAGGCAGTCTTCTATTACGCCTACCTTTCCTTCACGGTGAGGGAGCGAGCCGTGTTCCACTTCATACCATACGAGTCCCATATTGGTGCTTCGGACGAGTTTGGTGAGCATGGCCAGTTGGCGGTTCATGTCCTTGAGTTGCGGACGGATGCTGAAGACCAGTTCCACGCGCTGCTTCTCGGTCATCTTCTTGTCGATGCAGACCTGCCGGACGGTGTTGACGATGCCCACGCTCTTGTTGATGATGCTCGTGTAGATGTCGTTGCGCTTGCCGTGCAAGGCTACGGCGATGGCATTGGTTGGCGTGTCGCCAATCTGTGAGGTGAGTTTGCCCATATTGTCGCACAGGTGGCTTACCTCATTGTAGAAGCCGTAGGTCTGTGCGGCGTAGGCGATGATGTTGCGGAAAGACGACAGATACTCGTCGAACTGCTTCTGGTAGTTCTTGACGGCTTTCACCTCTCCGTTGAGCCATACGTGGCCTTCCGTCTCCAGTGCCATCGTACCCAACTGGGTATTGTACTGCTTCTGCGCCTTGTCGGTATAGGCAAGTATCATGGCGGCGAGCGTCGGGTCTACCTGCGCCTGGCTTTTGGCAGGAAGGAGTAACATCAGCAATACGGG
>CAVINS010000150.1:0-4063 GCA_963643925.1 Bacteroidaceae bacterium | reverse complement strand
AATGAATATTTTCCATCCGATACAATAGTCGAATCTGTAGGAGCCGGGAAAAATCCGTCTCCTATCATCAAATAGACCATCTTGCCTTCTAACTCAGGTTTTTCAACTGTACCGACAATTGTAAAAGAAGGCTGTTGCTGACAAGCTGCACAAGCCACAATAGCCAGCATCGCCATTGTTCTAAAAATCTGTTTTATTTTCATTTTTCTTTATGATATTTTGTTTATATCTATTCCCATCCAGGATTCTGTTCCCATCCCATACGTTCAGCCTCCGGTTTGTAGAAAGGCAAGGCCCAACGAGGGTCATCCGGCGCAATACTTATTTCGGTAGTATTCGTAGGGTCGGTTGCCACAGTAGGTACAGAGTGACGGATGTAGATATTGGCATGTTCTGCTCCATTCAAACGTTTCACATCAAAATAACGCCAGAACGTTCCCATTTCACGGCTTCTTTCATCAAGCGCCTCTTGCACCGAACCTCCGATAGCATCGGCTGCTGCTTCATTCATAAAGCGTGTACGACGAAGTGTCTTCAATGCCTCTGCCGCTTCCGCAGTTTGTCCACTACGCGCCAAACATTCTGCTTCGATCAAATACATTTCAGCAGTGGTCATACCGAGCAAAACGCCTTGACCATTGCAATAGAAGCGCTGATAAGAATGAAGGCTATAAGGTTTTAGCCATTGCTGATTAGCATACGGGATACAATAAGGATAAGGGCTACCATTCACTATTGCGGTCGAATAAAGACCAGAAGCCATTAGAAGTGGTTGGTTGTAATTATAGAAATAAGCCCAACGGGCATCATTATCGCGATCCCAAAGATTGTAATACCATTTCGAAATTGACATATATGGATTTCCGGCAGACATGCATGGCAAGTATAGTTCTTGATATTCGGGAATCAGCCGAGCTCCCATTGACATAAGTTGAGTTGGACGTTTACATGATATACTACCACTCACATTTCCAGCCTCATCAAGCAAATAAAAATCGCCCGCCAAAGAGAGTTGGTACATGGGGTCATCCTTGAATGTGACCAACGTATTGTGAGCCGCCAATGCATTACGTGCATTTTGCAAAGCGGAGTCATAATTGCCTCTATACAACTCTACGCGAGCACGAAAGGCTTGAACTGTCGGAACCGTCGGTCGGAAATTGCGCTCGAAATCGAATGCCGTACGACCAGCTTTTGTCAATGCCTCCTCGGCATCATCCAAGTCCTTGTAGATATGTTCAAGCGTATACTTAACCGTTTCACGTTTAGGCATATCTGCCGTCGAAGTACTTTCACGATACCCGATACCCGGTTCATTTTCTTCCCAAAGACAATACATGGTCATCAGAATGAAATGGTAGTAAGCCCGCCCGAACAAAGCCTCTCCCTTCACTTGATTTTGAATCGACTCTGTTGTTTGTTCTACACCATTTAAGTTTTCAAGAACTGTATTGAAACGGAATATACGTTCCCAACAGGGAGTCCATGTAGTTGACATGGAATATTGTGTAGTGAAGTCTTCTGCTTCCCACTTATAGGATGACAAAGAAGTACCCGCCAACAATCCGTAAGAATAGAAGTATGGTTCATACTCCACAGCATCCGTTAGCACCTCAACTTCCGACATGAAATCATTTACAAGGCCATACGATACATATCGAGGAGATCGAAATGTATAAAGATCCAAGCTACCCATCATTTCGTACAATTGATCTATGCTATAAATGTAAGCACTTCCCGATTTGTTTGGAGTCTCATCCAAGAAATCAGAGCATGAGCTAGCCATCAACCCCGTACTTGCGAGGATAGACATTATATAGTATTTTATTTTCATAATTCTTTGCAATTAAGATTATACAGACATTAGAAGCCTACTTTCAGACCAAATGTAAATGTAGGCATCGGCTTCATAGTACCTTTTGGATAATCGGGGTCGGAACCGCCTTCTGCGCTCCAAATGATGCCCAAGTTGCTTGCCTGTGCATAGACATTCACACGCTTGAACACCTTTTGCTTTGCAAGCAGTTTATTGGGAAAGTCATAACCTAAATACACTTCGTTTAAACGAATATGGTCACCCTTTTGATACATGTTGCGGAAAAACATACTAGCATTTCGTGCATACATATAACCATAGCTACTTACATAAGTGATATAGTTGTCATCATTGTACAATGGGAAGGCACGATATTCTGTTTGATTTTCATATCCTTCATCATACACCTTGAAAGCCTCTTCCAATTTACTCGTATAGTATGGTTCATTCGAAGAAGTGGCCTCAAAAAGTTCACTTTGCTTCCAGGTATAGTAATCAAAGCGTCCAGTCAACATAAATGAAAGGGTCAGTCCCTTCCAAGAGAAGCGGCTTGTGAAACTTAAATTGCTTGTAGGAGAAGATGTCCCCAAATAGTAAGCCCAGTTATTTGTTTCAATTGTTTCACCATTCGGACGATCCACCTGTTCTGTCATGTGAGAAGTTTCATAATCTGTTATGATTTCTTGCGAGCCGTCCTTTCCAGCCAAAATGATGAAACCTTCCGGAGTATAGCCGATAGGGTTCAACACACTAATCAAGTCCACCGAATATCCCTCAACATAGCCAGGATTGAACGCAGGGAAAGTAGTGTTCAAATAATATTTCTCTACTTTGTTACGGTTATATGAATAGTTCAATGAGCCATGCCACCAGAGGTCATCAACTACATGGAGTTTCGATGAAAGAGACAATTCGACACCACGGTTCGACACTTCCGCATTGTTCGACACAGCGCTGGTCACACCCTGGAGGATAACGGGGACTGTAGCAGATGACAAGACATCATAAGAAAACTTATTGTAGAAATCCACACTGCCGGATAGTTTGTTGCCTAATAAGGAGAAGTCCACGCCCAAATTGAACGTACGTGATTTTTCCCAAGTCAACGATTCATTGCCCCTTGCAGAAATCACACTATAGGCTTCATTGTTTGTATAAGTCACATTTCCGGGATATGTTGCCAACGTAGTTACGCTTGATGTTCCACTCTTTCCGGCAGCTACGCCAGCTATACCGAAAGATGCACGGAGTTTCAACAGGTCGACCCAAGAAATGTCGGACATGAACTTCTCGTTTGAGATTAGCCAACCTCCACCAACGGACCAGAACGGAGAGAACTTGTCGCGCTGGCTCTTCGACTGGAAGTTGGATGCATCTGTACGGAAACTTGCTGTCAGAGAATACTTCTCATCATAGGTGTAAACAGCATTCGCATAGACTGAGAAGAAACGGTCCTCGATTGTGGACAGACTACCCAAATCATCGTAAGGGAGCTTAGAAAGGCCTCCAAAGATTGTAGTGTAGTAGTTAATGTAATCGGGTTGAGTCAATACCGAGTTGGTATTTTTGTTGTAACCGTAGCGTGACAAAGTGGGAATGGCCTCGGTAGTGGCAGAAAGCACTTCGGAACCTGCAATCACCGCAATGGCATGTTTGTCCAAATTCAGGTTATAGTCGGCTTGTGCGCGAAGATTATAGGCTTCATAATCGTGTCCGCCTTCTGTATAGACACCCCCCGTGGGGAAATATGTTGTATAATTACCCGACGAAGCATTCAATGTGGAATAGGTATTGTAGAGGTCACGCACATAATACGACTCAGGTTCATAATCTTTTCTCGTCGTATAGTGACGGCGTTCATACTGTCCCTTCACGCTTAAATTCAGTCCGAATTTCGACTTGTACGAGAGGCCACCCTGCACACGATAGTTGAAGGTCTTGGCTACATCGTTCATGTACTGGCGGTCTTCCACAGGATTGTAGTGCCAATCAGCTGGTGTCTTGCCATTATATTCAGACTCCAGTATCGGTTCATAGACAGTGTTTGATGTGGCCACATGCACAAAATTGCCGTCATCGTCCACCAAACGAGTCCACGGGCTTACGTATGTTTGCAAATCAGAGATGGAAATGCCATTATTGGTCTGTTTTGCAAAGGATGAATTCAAAGCTAAATCAAAGGTCAAGTCCTTTGTCAGTTTGGTACTGGTGGTCAGGTTCAATTGGATGCGTTGCTTGTCATTGCCT
>CAVINS010000149.1:0-4330 GCA_963643925.1 Bacteroidaceae bacterium | reverse complement strand
GTGTGGTAATGAATGGACAACTAAGGACGGCAACCTCTTGATGCAATAGAGGCAAGCGATGTAGAGGAAAGCAAGCGCAGGAGATGCTTACGGCGGACGATAGGCAAACGGACATCAGCCGGGATTTGCCCACGCATCAAGCGCAATGTATCACAACCGCTGGCATCACAAGCAAGAACACACCGTTATCTTGGCAGACGAAGAAAGCCGAACAAAGTCCGCTGACAATGTGTGGCTACGTTAGCACGGGCGGTAATCCCGACAATCGTCTTGCGCCAGTGCCGACGGCAAGGCTATGTGCCTCGCCCCTTAAAAAGCACTTCGGGCGGTACATTGATTAGGGACGAGCAAGGAGGGACGAGGAACGAGAGGGCTCTCGCCAAGGTAAGAAGCACCCATCGGGCAGCCGGAGTGCCCACAAAAAGAAAAAGCCTTCACCCTGCGGATGGGTCGCAAGACAAAGGCTAAGAAAGTCAGTGGATTAGACGGAATGACGTGCGATTTATGTTATATATTGTTAAATTCTTAATTTTAGCGATTTTGTTGGTTGACATTCGGTGGATGTTTTGTAATTTTGTCTACAAACTAAGACATATAAGTTATGGCTAACGAAATGAACATATTCGCAAGGCGGTTACGCCAAGCGAGAATCCGAAACAAACTCTCTATGGAGAGTCTGAGCCAGCTTGTAGATGGTAGCATTTCCAAGCAGGCCATATCTAAGTATGAGGCAGAGAAGATGATGCCATCCAGTAGCACCGTAATTTTACTTGCGGATGCTCTAAAGGTTGATGTTGATTACTTCTTCCGTCCTTTCACCTTTGATATACAAGAGATGAATGTCTCTTTCCGCAAGAAAGCGAGTGTAGGAGTAAAAGATACCGAAGCTCTGAAGATTAAAATTCAGAACGAGGTTGAAGCTTATCTCGAAATTGAAGAAATACTGCAAATTGAGAGACCCACTTTCAAAAAGGCAGACTCAGGCATTATGCATAAGACTGAAGAAATGGAAGAATGTGCTCGCAAATTAAGGGAAAAATGGAAACTTGGAATAGATCCGATTTCCAATATACAAGAGATGCTTGAAGCCAATGGATTCAAGGTGATTGTCACCGACGGTCCTGATGGATTTGACGGCGTAAGCGGAATGGTAAATGACAGCAAACCTATTATGGTCTTGAATAAGAACATAAACATGACAGAACGTCTTAGGTTTACTTCGTTACATGAAGCAGGACACTTATTGTACAATTCGAGTTTAGACCCGAGTTTGACTCCTCGCGAAAAAGAAAAGATGTGCGATGCGTTCGCAAGCGAGATGCTGCTTCCTACCGAAATCCTGAGAAAAGCGCTATATGGAAAAAGCAAGATTTCGCTAAAGGAACTTATGTTCTTGCAAGAATCTTATGGCATATCCATAGATGCTATAATGCACAAGCTGAGAGATCTTGGGTATATAAGCCAAAAACGTTATGAGACTTTCCATATTCGTAAAAACATGAATAAGGATCTCAAAAGAATGGTTGAGGAAAGCCGCTTTAAGGAAATCCGCATATCTCGCTTCCCGGCGATGGTATATAGTGCACTTGCGCAGCAGTTGATAACCACGTCGAAAGCAGCTTCTTTGTTGGGTTGTTCTCTGACGACAATAAGAAATAACGTTAATGTCATATAGCCAATGGAAGCAGTCGTAGTAAGTGACACAAATATATTTATCGACTTGATAAGCGTGGGATTACTTGACGAATTTTTCCATTTGCCATTTGAAATACACACGACGGACTTAATCGTCCATGAATTGAAAGATAACACGCAGCAATCTATTGTTCAAACATACATTACCAGCAATCAACTTCACGTCAAACAGTACGATGGCAAAGAGTTGATAAACTTGGCAATTATGAAGAATAGAGTCTCAAAAGATTGCAATGCCACCATCCAAGATTGTTCGGTGTGGCTATATGCTGATGAGAATGGATACTCCCTACTCACAGGTGATGCCAAATTAAGGCGAGCTGCAGAAAAGTCGGGAGTAGATGTCCATGGCGTCCTTTACATCTTTGACAAACTGGTGGAACATGGCGTTATAGATTACGTCATAGCCAAGGGTAAGATAGTGATGTTATCACAAGGTTGCCCATGAAGGAGATTCAGAAAAGAATTTCTGCTTGGGAAACCAAAATTACAGAAAGGAGGAGTCGATGAAAATATGATTAACAGAGACGAAAAATCCCCACACTATTTGGCGATAGCATAGGGAGTAGAGGTTCAACTTCGCGATGGCAAGACCTTTAGTCTCACATTGAGGAACGGGCAGTTGCACCATTGAGCTTTGCAAAAATAGCAACTTTCCCATAAATCGCGTTTAACTTTAAACAGAATTTAGGTTTTATTAAAAATAAAAAATATGAAACCAAAATTAATAATGGGAAAGCAGATTCAGACTTCCTCGTTGTTTTCTTTGAAAGAGCAATATCTGCAGACCCACAACGATAGAGGAAGATTGTATACGATATGCGCATTGCCAGAAGCACAACAACGCAAGTGTACTTATAACAATATGCATATGTCTGAACGCATGAAGTTCACAGAGGAAAATGGGCTACCAATTGTCCAAAGTTACACTGGGGCAGTCGATTTTCAAGTTTACCCATTTACAGAGAGAAACAAGCACACAAGTGAGAATTCCGCCTTGCATTTCTTTCTGGATGATTACAAGTTTAATTCAGCGATAACGCGTAATCTTGAACCGACGACACGTAGCGTCATAAATTATGACTATATGTTTGCTCCGGACTGTTCTTTGTATGTTGATGCGTCCAAGCAAGTCAACTTACAAGCGCTTTACCATTCTCGTTTCGCAGCTGCATACTGGCAAAGTTGGGGACTAAACATTATCCCAGTAGCAAGTTGGGGAGATGTGAAATCACTTTCCTACTGCTTTGAGGGATTACCCCAACATAGCGTTATAGCTGTTAGCGGAACAGGGCATAATCACCGCAAGGGAGCAAAAGTGCTGTGGAACTATGCGGTAAACACCCTTATTGAGCGACTTGAGCCGACAACTTTGATAGTTTATGGCGGAAACGAAGAAGATACCTTTGGACTGCCCGTAGACGTTAAGTTCATCCCAGATTTTATTCACCGTAAATTCAGAAACGATGCAAGTACGACAAACCAACACACTTTGGCCTGAAGATAGAGACTTGTTCAGTCGCATGAAAGGGCATTACGTTTCAGACAACGAGAAGGAATTCTTTGAAACGCAAGAAAACAAGCAGAAACACGTTATGACCGTTTCCAATGATCTTGTGATGTCGGAAAGCAAAAATGAAGACCACCTGTATATAGTTCGTTGCTGGTTTGACGAATACATCGTTGGCAGCGACACAGGCGAAGAGCATTTTATGAATCTTTCCGAGGCACTGAATGCAAATCTCAAAGACTTGGGCATATTGGAAAAAGATGAAACCCTTTTCCAATGGTTAAGACACAGAGATTATCAAGGTGTAGAATATGACAACAACTTTGACGACTTGTAGCATATGGGAAATGAACGACAAGTATTAGAAGGCGGAGGATTTTCAGAGCATCTTTATGATGACCGTCCTGGTTACGAGACATTTTATCACAACGGATTGAAAGCTAAGGTGATATTGTTGAAAGCAGATCCCGATGGGAATCATGCCGGACTTCCTCCATATGCCGACACGTCAGACATTTATCTGAGAGTTGGTAAAAGCGGCAACGTAATACAAGCCAAAGTTTATGTAGACAGAAAGCACTCTATTGATTTCGATTGGGGTCATGAACACAGAAACAAAGGTGCAGGAAGTGATAACCGAGTTTTTCCCAAGGGAGTTGTACATGTACAGTCTTACTCTCAAACAAACTCGCGCAACTCAAATCAAGCACGTTACATGACCGATTCGGAAATCAGTAAATATGGTGCAATATTGAAGCATTTTGACCCGAATATAAAGTTCCGTCCTTAAAAGAGAGCGTTGGCCATTTATTTGACCAACGCTCTTTTTCTATCTCACTCCACCCACTGAAATTGGGTAAAAATCGTGCTGTGGGAACTTCTCGCAGTACTTCACAGTGGCTTGATGGGTATCAATATATGATAAGAGCCTTGAATCCCATCTGTATTCTGCGCTATGGCCCAAAAATCTATGGAGATAATGAGAGTATCAGCGTTTATTTGGATAACGAACAAATTAAGATTTTCGAAGATGGGCGCAAACGGAAGTAAAGGTAAGGGGCTTCTGGAAAATCCAGAAACTCGGGACTATAGAACTAATGAGATATTTCAAATATCTGAAAATAT
>CAVINS010000148.1:0-4338 GCA_963643925.1 Bacteroidaceae bacterium | reverse complement strand
TTTACATTATTTTCGTTACTTGCTTTTTACTATTATTCTGCTACGGACGAGTTTCGTTAGCATATTCACTTGCCTTCCTGGGATTCTCATTCATTATTAAGCCCTTTTCGAAAAGAACATTATCTATCGTTCTTGGGCTTGTAATAATAGGAATATCTTTCGTTTTACATAAGTCGGCACTTTTTACTGCCCCACTTTTCATCCTTTCATTCATACCCCTTAAAAAGAATTCCATACCATCTATCATATTGCTAGCCATACCAATAATTATAGTTGTCTACTACTTATCAGCATATGTCTATACGATTGATGCAGGTGATAATCTAGCATTGTCAACGCTTCAAAATCAGCTTGATAAAACAACAGATTATACTTTTTCTGGTTCATTCATCCGAAATCTAATATCCAAGTATTTAGTTTATTTGCCGTTCTATTTCTTTTTCTTTGGGATTATTTCAAAGGCGAATCGGGGAGAATTAAATCAATGCCCTAAATACATTCTACAAATGGCGAGTGCCGCGTGTTGGATTATTTTCATGTCAACAATTCTCCTTATAGGCAACCAGTATCTTATGTTTTATCGCTTTATTTTGTATTCAATGATACCGATAACGATAACTCTTTCTTACTTTTATATACATAGTGTCAAAATAGGCAGGCTAACATCATTAACCATGTATAGTGGACTGCTATTTTCTGTGTATAAACTAGCATATGTGTTTTACCTGTCGATCGTCTAAGTCCAAATATGAAAATTGCCGTAATAGCCTACGAGACGAGCCATGCTGTTTGCAGCTCAATGATGATGCACGTTGATATGATGGCCGACTGCGGGTATGATATAACGATGGTGGTGTCCACCAAAATAGATAAAGAGTGCTTCGATGAGTGTAAGTACGAAAAAGTGTACTACTCTTCTCGCAAGGAGCTTAAGAACATCATCAATGAAAAAGACTTCGACAAGTTGTGGTGTACCAACTCCGTATATGTACTATATCTCAGCCTCATCAACATCAGCAAGCCGATATACCTCTGGATGCAGGGTGACACCCCTGCAGAAAGCTATATGGCACACCACAGCAAACTGCGGCGGTATCTGTTGCAGCGAGTGGTGGCATTCTCTTTCAGAAGAGTGGCAGGCATCGTGTATGTGTCGGATGCGATGAAGGAGTATTATGAGAGTTATTACAAAAGAACAGCCAATAACAATATCGTGGTGCCATGCCTGTCGGAGTTTGGTGGAGAGGAACGCGACGTGGAGCGCATCCCAAACTCCTTCGTTTACATAGGTGGACTGTCGGTGTGGCAGTGTTTCGATGAAATACTGGATATTTACAGGCAGCTAAGGACAGAAGACTCAACTTTACATATCATCACACTCAACACAGAGAAAGCGCGAGAGAAGGCCCAGATCATACTGGGCGGCACTAAGAATGTTGAGATATACAGCATAACCGACAGGAGCTGGATTCCCGAGACTCTGAACAAGTTCCAGTTTGGCTTTCTGATACGCCGTCATGATGTGGTCAATCAGGTGGCATCGCCTATCAAATTTTTGGAATATATCTCGTGCGGAGTGAATGTCATCATGACGGATGCCGTGCCTTCATACGCAAAGATAGTGAAGGACTATGGGATAGGGAGCGTGGTGGAAATAGGACAGCCTTGCAAGTTGAATCCGTACAGTGACAACGCCAAGCAGGTTTATAAGCAACTGTTTGACAGGGATATCTATGTTAAACGATACCATAAGTTGTTATCCAGGTAAAGGTTAAAACGCAAATAGCTACATACATGATGAAAAACATAAATAAGGTTATTTTCATTGGAGCCATTGACATTGGAAATGTAGCCACCAACGGTGAAACAATGAAGAACCAGATGCTGCTGAAAAGGTTTGAAGACCTCTTTGACAAAGTGGTAGCAGTAGATGCCTACCAATGGAAGCGGCGACCATGGGTGTTCCTGAAAATAATGTGTGAACTAGCTGGCAATCGTGGTGCCAAGGTGGTCATCTCAGCCTCCGGGGCAGCCGGTAAGCTGTACAGGTTCCTGCATTATGTACCTCTGAAACGTAATGTCTATGACTGGGTGATAGGAGGTAGTAGAGCATACAGAATTAGACAAGGAGTCTATAAGATTGACGTGCTGAAAGGCCTGAACAAAATTATCGTAGAAGGCGATACCATGGTGGCGGAGCTGAATGCGATGGGACTTGACAATGTGGTGCGAGTGCCGAACTTCAAACCTGTTGACTATATTCCAGCCAAGAATAACGGCAAGACAAAGGAGAAGATGCACTTTGTGTTCCTGTCGAGGGTGCATCCCGACAAGGGCATAAAGGAAATCGTGGATGCATGCATTGCGCTAAATGGACAGGGCTATGAGAGCAGATATGAAGTGAATTTCTATGGGCCTTTGGCCGATAATTATAGACAAGAGTTTGATGGGCTGATTGCGCCAATAGCGAATGTGAACTATCGTGGTTTTCTTAACCTGATGGAAACTAGCGGCTATGACCAGTTGGCAGGATATGATGTTATGCTGTTTCCTACCTACTGGGACGGAGAAGGCTTCCCGGGAGTGGTGATAGACGCTTACATCGCTGGCCTTCCCATCTTAGCTTCGGACTGGAACATGAACAGAGAGGTGGTCACTGACGGAGAGACCGGTTTCATCATCCCTGTACATGACAGCATAGCACTTGCCGACAAGATGAAAGGATATATTGAGGGGGAACTTGATTTGGCTACGATGAGCAGGAAGTGCCAGGAGATGGCTAAACAGTTCGACTATAGGAATGTGGTCACCAAGGAGCTGTTGATGGAATTAGGGTTAATCGATAACGAATAGAAGCGCATGATTTCTTTCACAGGAGATATATGTCTTTGCGACAAGGCATTTGACATTGGTTTCGGAGCAATGTCGATGATAGCGCAAGGGAAGATAAAGCCCTTTTCACATTTAGAGAAGAAGGAAGGCGACGTGTGGGTAGGCAACTTCGAGGGAGTGGTGAGCGATATTACCTGCCGTGAGAACTATACCCGGGACTCATTCCGCATCGGCACAGATACATTTGGAAAATGTGACAGTATCATCGACTATTGGGGTATAGCCAACAACCATGTGATGGAGCATGGTGGTGAGGCATATCAACAGATGACGGAGTTTCTTGGAATCCAGAGTAAGGGTGTTTTCGGTAGCGATGAAAGGCGTACTGTATGCTTTGAGCATCAGGGGAAGAAGGTTGCGGTGACTGGCTTTTCGCTCCGCGCGGAGGAAGAGAAGCACAAACCTTTGTACTGGGATTTGCCCGAATTGTCGGACATTCGTGAGGAATGTGAGCGCTTCGCAGATGCGGACTATAGGGTAGCTTATATTCACTGGGGCGTGGAGTATGTGACACGTCCGAGCGTGGAACAGGTGCGGCTGGCCCACTGGCTGATTGACACGGGTTATGACCTCGTAGTAGGGATGCACCCGCATGTACTACAAGGCTACGAGGTCTATAAGGGGAAATATATCTTCTACTCATTGGGGAATACTGTATTCAATATGAACCATTTCCCTTGCCGCTATGGGGCCATAGTGAACTTTGACCCCGAGACGGACAAAGTAAGCTACAAGTACATCCATATTAACGATATGTTCTGTCCAGAGTATATCGAGGAAGTTGAAGTTCCGGAAAGTTTGCGTTTTGAAATGCTGAACCAAACCGTCGGAAAAGAGCAGAACATTGAGAAATATATCACGTCTTTCAACAAGGGGCTGAAAGCCTACCGAAAGAGCAACAACAGAGAGATAGTACGAAACATCGGAAAGTTTCAGCCTAGGATTTTCGTGCAGATATTTACTGGATTCATTAAACGAAGAATGAAATAATACTATGCATATAAGAACAAATAAGACTTTGAATATTTTACTGCGTCCATTGGTGTGGGCAGCAGAATGGTTGGGGGTGCATCATCCGCTGATGCTAATGCGCTTGCGATATTTTGCACGGTTTCACAGACCATTAAGAATCAATCCTCCAAGGACACTCAATGAGGTAATTATTTTTCTGTCGCTAAAGACGGACACCTCATTGTGGACGCTGTGCTCCGACAAGTACAGAGTAAGGGAGTATGTGAAGAAGTGTGGGCTGGAAAATATACTCGTGAAGCTGTACGGTGTATGGGAGAAGGCAGAGGACATTGACTTCGACAGCCTACCCGACAGATTTGTTCTGAAAGGCAACCACGGCTGTGGCGATGTACTTTTGGTGAATGACAAGAGCAAGATAGACAGGGAAGCAATAGTAAAGACCTACTCACAGGATTTGCGTGAGCGGTACGGCGC
>CAVINS010000147.1:0-4376 GCA_963643925.1 Bacteroidaceae bacterium | reverse complement strand
TTATCTATTTTGTTGCAAAGTTACAATTTTCTAGGGGAATATACAAGTACTTTCTACAATTTTCTAGGGGAATATTAGATAAAATCATACAATTTTCTTGACGAATAAATTGAATTATTGTAGCAACTCTACAAAGTGGACATTGTTGTTTTTAGTATCTCATACACTAACCCATATATCTTGTACAACGCGGGCTGAAAAGTTTCTTGGCTCGAAAGAAATCCTCTACAATATAATCCGCAATATCAATCTTCCGGGCCTTCTGCGTGGCAGAAGCCCGACGCTCCAACAAATCCGACACCATCAGAGGCTGACCAAGTGCACGGGAAGCCTCTGAAGCCCTCTCACACCACAACCTGTACGTACTGCCCTCCGCATCAGTGTCCGGAAACAGAATGACGCGGCAACCCCGCAAAGGCGCCAGCGCCCTGGCCGACAACATCGACAGACCGCCCGTCGCCATCCAAAGCACCCGGGCAGGCGAAACCTCCGAAGAATGAGAGACCTCGCCACCGAAAGATATTACAGGCCGCTGGCCGTTCAGCGTCTTTGCACTGCAAATGACCGCCGTCTTCTCCGACTCCACGATAGCCACTGTCGGCATCGCCGGGGCGGAGGGCGACCACGAACGGCACCCGGCGGCACGCAGACCCTGCAGCTGATGCAGACCGAAGAGACAGTGACCGTAGCACCAGTCGGCCGACAGCTGGCCCTGGCGCTTCAGGTACCACGACATGGAGTAGGGGTGGCGCGAGCGACTCCGGTGGCAGTCCGCCCCGTAAGCCATCACCTTGCCCTCGTGCACACGGCCCTCGTCGTCGATCTGCCAATAGATGACGCTGTGCTCCGGCGAAGAACCCAGCAGGAAACGCTCCGCCGCAAGGCGCGTCTCCTCCGCCGACAGGATGCCCGTCTGCACCAAGGCCGTGCAGAGGTCGTTGTCGGTGCCCTGCAGACGCCGCGGCAGGTCCGTGGCCAGATAATCCGTGCGGACAGCAGGCTGCCGCTGCACCACCTGCAGCTTGCGGCTGCGGGGACGGAACGTCGGGCGGGGCTCGTCCGGCTGCCAGATGCCGAAGCGGTCCATCAACCACTGGCAAGCCTCTGGCCAACTGCGGTGGGTCGCCTCCATCACCATACGGATGTTGTCGCCATGGGCACCGCAGGCATAGCAGTGGTAGTGGTTGTCCTTCGTGTAGAGCCGCATGCTGGGATGACGGTCGTCGTGGACGAAGCAACGGCACAGCGCCGGGCCCCCGTAACGGGACGTCCACTCCAGGCCTAGGGCCGAAGCCACGTCCGTGATGCTGACGCCGGCTATCCGGCCAAGCGTCTCTTGTGAGATGTGTCTCATAGAATTCATCGTTTTGTCGAGATAAAAAAATCGCGTTCGTCGGTGTAGGTTTCTGACCGGATACGTACTCCCCGTAGGGGGAGTAGTATGTGTATCCGGTCAGAAGGGTAGTTCGCCCTGCACGGGCGGTGCGGCCGGCGGCGCCTCCGCCGCTGCCGCGGGCCGCGTCAACGTCTCGTTGCCGTGGCCGTCGAAGGTGTGCTCTATGACGTTCGCCTTCAGCGCCGCCGCCTTCAGCCGGTAGTAGAGCCCCGTCACCTGTATGTTCGCCAGCTTCATGGCCCGGCTCATCACCTCGCCGGCGGCCATGCTGCCGCCCGGCGGCACCACGTCGGCGAACAGCTTGCGGAAGTCCACCAGGTGGCCGCAGGCCTTCGTCTTGTCCACGTAGGCGCTGTTCAGCGGGGGCCGCTCCGGAGCCTTCCGCTGCTGTCCGGCACTGTTGGAGGGGGCGGCGACCGCTTCGGCCGGCGCCAGGGTACACGGCTGGGGGATGCCCCTGTCGTCCACGGTGAAGCGCAGCGATTCGGTGATGTCGTACTTTCGGGTGCGGGTCTGGCGGCACGAGAACACCCGCTCGGGGCTCTTCTGGCACTCGTACACCTCGAACGACTTGTTCGCCAGCTCCGTACCGATCCAGCCGCGCAGGCTCTTGTCCTCCACCGACTTGTTCTGGTGCAGCACACACACGATGCAACAGCCGCATTCCGATGCCAAGTGCATCAGCCGCTCGATGACCTCCTGGGCCAGCACGCCGTCGTTGATGTCGTCCACCAGGTCGCGTATGCCGTCGAGCACCACCAGGTCCGGCCTGTACGTGGTGATGGCGTCTTCCAGCAGTGGCAGACGCTCGCGCCAGGGCTCCGACCTCACGTTGAAGACGTTCATCAGCCCCTCGGGCCGCTCGCCGTCGGCTGCCTCGGCACCGCACATGGGCAACAGGCGCTCCGCCAGAATCTCCTGCGTGGACTCCTCGCTCTGCTCCGTGTCGAACCACAGCACCGACCGGCGCTCGTCGCCGATGCGCTCCATGCCCAGCACCTCGCGGCGCATGCAGAGGGCCATCAGCAGCGAGGTGACGAACGTCTTGCCGCTCTTCTCCTTACCCGTGAGCGCCACCAGTTCCCCCTTGGGGAAACACGGTTTGCCGAACATGCGGAAGAGGAACTCTCGTTTGGGGATCACCGTAGTCGTCGTGATGCGCCGCTTCTCGAGCCGCTTCACCCGTTCGATGGTTTCCTGACTTTTGCCTGCATCCTCCAGTGCGAGGATGACTTGATTGATTGCACTCGTTTCGTTCATAAACAGTGGGATTTTTTGAATGTTCAACAATATCGGTCCCTGCCCCGGCGGCACGGCGTTCGCGCCTGTCCGCCACTCAGGTGGGAGGGTGCGCAAATGTATGGCTCGGGAGGTGCGGAATGCAAATCCATTGAAAGCCGTTTAAAAACCATTGAAAGATATTGAAGATCTATTGAAAGATATTGGAATTTCATTGAAACTCATTGAAAGTCCATTGAAAGCTCATTGAAAGATGTAACGAATTCGTATATTAAATATTAAGGATGAGAATTATTTAAACATACACAACTAATACTTATGATGGAAAATAACAATCAACCGAAAGGTAGAAAGCCAGATTCTAAGACTGGCGAGAAAAAGAGTTCAGTAACCATTATCGTGAACGGCGGCACCAATCAGATATTGCCAAACGCCACTCACGCCACGCAAATGTTCTACGGCGGCAAGCATGTGACCGACAGCTTTACCGACGACGACGGCCTGTCGTTTGACTTCGACATGGATGGTCTGGACGATTTGTCGTCCGCTGACGAGTCGTCGCTGAGTGCTTACTTCTTCGACGAGGAACTGCTCAACCGCTATGTGCAGCGCATCGGTGTCTGCTGCAGCGCCCGCGACTTGGCCCGTGTGCTGGTGGACATGGTGAGCGACCCCTCCGTCAGCATCGACCGTGAGCAAGTGGTGAAGCGCAGTTTTCTGGAAGTAGTGCTGTCGATGGCTCCGAGGATTGCCACGGGCGTGGACAACCTGCGCTACTCAGTCAACGATGTATTGTCCCGTAAAAATCAGCGTCGCAGGTCATGAGTCATATTCCGTTTCGTTCCGTATGCCGGGTGATGGTCCGCGTCAGGAGAGGTTTCCGTTCGCTTTCGTGGCGCCGCCGCTCCCGTAGACGCCGTCGTCCCGCCTCGTCGTTCTCGTCCGTCGTCATACCGATAGACATCCACGACGGCTGCAACATGATTCTCCCCCACGCCCAACACGTGGAGATTCACGTCCACTACCACCGCGACTCGTCCGCCCCTCCACCCGAGGCCTCCAAAGACGACGCCCCCGAGGAAAAGCCGGCCCCCGAGTGAAGAGCCGTCCTTTCTTCGGCAAAAGGGGCCCGATATGGCATCGTTTTCGGCAAAAATACCCATCTTTGCGGTTAGGAATGAACAATCTTTCCTTTTTTGTATTCTGTTTCAAATAATAGTTGTACATTTGCACACGAAACAACATGCGATACAAATTTTGACATTATGGGGAAAGTCGTTGAACAACCGGTACGGTCATCCCGTTTGATGAAGTCCGGCAATGACATAAAATAGATAGGGAATATGACACTGGACAGTTCGCTTTCCCTTTCTATCGCCGACGAAGGCGCGCGCCGTGTTGCAAGCGTCTTCCAGAGGGCTCCCACGTTACTGAAGCTGACCGTGCGTCGGCTCCAGGAATAGAAGGAGTGTCGAAACCATTGGGATTGTCTTCCGTCGGGCGCCGCCCGGGGAGTCCACGAAGAAGACTTCGCCACTGCAGAGGAACCTACCAAACTAGTGAGGCGGAATTAAATATACTCACGGAACTCTTTTTGACCGAGATACGGAAAAGACAGTAAAAACACTCTCCGCATGGCAATTCGTCATATCAGTGAGATTAGTGGTTCAATGCCAAACATTCAACGTTAATGATGACAAGCGACAATAACATATCGCAATCCACCGACTCGCAGATAGTC
>CAVINS010000146.1:0-4387 GCA_963643925.1 Bacteroidaceae bacterium | reverse complement strand
CGTCAACGTAGCTTAATGGCACGCTGTCGAAATACTTAGACAGGTCAGACTTCCATCCGATGACCGCTCCGTTTGCATCTGCTATCCTGCCGGAAACCTCAGTCACCACACGTCCGCAGCCGATACCTTTCTGGTATGACTTGCAGCGAGGGTGAACCATCTCCGGCATAATCTCAAACAAGAGGTCGTTGGTTATAGAGAGTAGCACTCTATCCATTGGCTCATTTACATAGACAGTACGGAAATCTCCGTTGTCCTTTGGTATCTGAGCCGTATGGGGAGGCGCTATCTGGTATTTGCCGTCACGGATGGCGGCATACATAGCCTGACGAACCTCTGGCTTTGTGAGCTTGATGAGTTGGTCTTTTCTGATGTCCTTGTCAACACCTTTGTTGATTGCATACTGCCATCGTTGAGGCTCAAAGAACATCTCTAAGATTTTGTCTTCTTGTTTCATAATTCTACTTTTTTTGGTTAATACTAGAGGGAGATTGCTCTCCCGATTTTCAGGCTTTCACTTTTTGATACTCACTCCACCCTTGCTCCTCTTCGTATCTGTAGTACTCTTGGTCATCTTCAACCTTGATTTCTGCGTCTACGAAATCTTTGTAGTTGAGTTCAACGGTGTAGTTGTCAAAATACGCTTTGCGAACGATTTCTTTTGCATCGCTCTCATTCTCTGCCTCTACACTGACAACCTTATTCAAGATTTCAGTGATTGATACATAATACTTCATAATTCTACTGTTTTGGTTGATATTGCAAAGGGAGACTGCGCTCCCCTTGGTTTTAGGTGTTGATAATGTAGGGCTTTCGTGTGCTCGCTCTCGCTCTACATCGGAGGTCGGAGAGAAGGACTTCCCTGATATAACCATGGAATGTTTCCTTAATATACGCTCTGCACTCTACTGTGGTATTAAACCATCGTGTTTCCGTTTCAGGAGACATAACTTTCCACATTACGCCTCCGACGACATCGGTCAAGCCTACATAATAATCGCTAAATCTTTTCATAATTCTTATTGTTTGGTTAAAATTGTAAGGGAAGCGTAGGCTCCCCTTGGTTTTAGACACTTCGACTCGCCAATTTCTCAAACTTCTTCTGAAAGAGGTTGGCGGTATGAGTATACACTTTCCATTCTACAGTGTTGTGGTCGTAGCCACTTGCGGCTCTTCTGTAGTTATCTGCAACCTTAAGAGTATCACAGTCGTCAAGATACTCTATTTTTCTTACATACTTCTCGAAGTCACCAAGAGCTTTCAGCATCTTTTCGTGACTGTCGCTGTATCTTTTGAATAGTGCTACCAACTGTGCTCCATGAGTGCAAACACCGGTCTTCTCGTATTTCTGTACGAGGAAATCTTCAAATTCTTTATCCATATGCTAAAATTGATTGGTTAATTGTGGGCGTGGAGTCTTTGCAACTCCAGTGACCGCTTTTACGGATACACCCTAAAGATTATGCCTCGACCGGCTTTTCTGCGAGCACCGCACATTCTTCGATGTGCTTGTTGAGGATGGCTGCTGCTTTCTTCACGTCGAGAAGAACCGTCTTGATGAAATTCGGGTCTTCTTTCAGTGAGTTAAGCCAGCTCTTGAGATACGCTGCGCTGTCTTCCTTGACATTTTTTGTAATGCCGTTGTTCACGCTGACGAGGGCGGCAGTCAATTCTGCAACCAACTCCTCACGTGCATACTCCGCACTACCGAACTTTGTAGGTTTTATTCTGGCAAGTTGAGATTCGTGCCCTGTAGAGTGAGCCATCTCATGGAACAGGTTTGAGTAGAAACTCTCTCCGTCCTTGAACTGCTCTTTCAGAGGAACGACAACCTTATTTTTGCTGATGGAGAAATATGCCTCGTCTCCCTTTGTGGGTTCGATAGGACATATCCATGCCTGGTTGTCAATCATGAAATCTACAGGCTCAAAGGAGAACATACCACTGTCATATTTAGACTCCGGTGGCATACACTCAGATTTGAACTTGGCATACATCCCAGGACGAGCCTCCTCCATATTTGTCTGGTCTACGTTGAACACGCGATAGACCATCAACTTTGGATATACGCTGTACTCCTTGCGCTGTTCTTCAGACATCTGACGGTAGTCATCGTATTTGATACGCTCCTTCGTTTCCTTGTTTACACAAGTGAACGTGGTAATCATGACAGGGAACGATTTCTCGCCCTTCTTGATGAATACACGTGGTACGTCCTTGTCCTTACCCTCGTTGAGTCGCTGCACACAATCGAATGTACAGAAACGCGGTATCTTATAGCCGTTATTCTCACAGTGCATCATGAGCACGAGGGCATTCATGCCATTGTAGGAACGACCATTCAGATTCTTGGGCCAGGACATAGCGCCGGCAGTGAACCATGGCTTGTGCCAATCTCCGTTGAACGACTTGATTTTCTCAATCATCATCTCTGCGAAGAGGTCAAGAGCCTTTTCGTCTGCGTGCATAGTCTTTGCTGTTGTTTCTTTCTTCATAATTCTAAAAAAATTAAAGGTTTGATAATAGAACCCGCAGCGATTTCTCGCCACGGGGTTTTAGGTAACGTGCCGTCAGGATTTCGGGATGGAGCCTTGCGATAGGTTTCTGATGGAGAGGCAGTAATTCAGCTCGCGGGTTACAGGCTACCAGCCTTGTTACCCGCGAGACTTGAAATACTGCACGACTAAAGATTTCCCGAACCACCTGGTGGCGGTGGCATTTCAGATGAGTTACTTTTTCTTTGCGTCACTCCACTCCTTGAGCTTACGCTCCACAGAGATATTGTTGGCTTCCATGAGGTCTTTCATCACGCCAATCATACGCCAGCCCTCATCTTTATAAGAGCTGGCGAATTTTTCGAGGGTAGTCAGAGAGTCACTCACTGATGTGCGCTTGCCATTCACATAAAAACGGCAATCGTGGAACATAACAAGGTTCTTCATAGTGAAGAAACCGCCGGCTCCCTTGTAGGCGTTGATGAATGCGTCAGAGTGCTTGACATCCCAGTGCAGTTCTACACGAACACGATTGAATCTCTTCACCGCCTCGTACAGAGCCTGTGGAGTGTTGGCATTCTCGACATCTTTGATGCTCAAGCGCGAAGGGCAGTAAATGCGACCTTGCAAATCTTTCGTGAAGTAGTGCGTGCCACGAATAGTCTTGTAGGGTTGTCCTTTACAACTACGTGTCGTGAGACGGTCAACGTACTCACGCAGTTTCTTCATGTAGTCCTCGCACATCTTGACAACTATAACCTGGTTGAACCAACGGTTACGCTCACGGAAACTCTCAAAGTCTCCGTGCTTGCTCATCTTCCACTGGTCGAGCAGCTCTTTCTCTACCATACTCCACTGATATTCGTATCCGTGGAAACGCTGGATATACTTGTTCATATTGTAGCGGCATCTCTCCATATCGCGGAGCATACGGAACATCTGAGCCATTACCCAGCGGCGGTAGAGTTTGTAGTTGCCGATGAAACCACTTTCGCCAATCTTGGCGAAGATAGGGTCATCGTCTGCGACCTGTGACGGAACACCATTCTCTACACGCACCACCATCTCCTCGCCCATAGCGAAAAGATTCGATGTGTCGATACCAGCCTTGCGGAGTGCCTCTATGCGCTCCTGCGCCTTACGGGGCAGAGAGGTTTTTGTCGCGCCCTGTGCGGCTGTGGTGTTTGTCAACTCATTGATACTGAACTCGCCTGAAATGATTACATTTCTTTTCATATTCTAAAAAATTAAAGTGAATAAAAAGGTTAATTAAATCGTAAGCAGGAGTTTTTTTTACTCCCGCCCATTTTAGGTTAACGCTCCTGAAAATCTCTGCACACAGAGTAATTCAGCCCTGTTTCATCATCGTGCAGCTCGCATATATAACAATGGTAACCAGCACAATGGCAGTACTTGCAGTCTTCACACGTTTTCATCTGCCACCTCCTTTCCTTTCGGCTCCACCCATTCTCTGAGCAGAACCAAATCTTTGTCTTCAGGGTCTTGGTAGAACCACGTTCCCCAATTGTCAAGCCATCTGAGATTATTGCTTAACAACCCGCACAGAACGTAAGATTCAAGGTCAAAACGTGCAAGCTCGCGAGATTGGCCGTACATCATATCATGGTCGGACAATTCCTTTTCGGGAAGAGCACGGAAATAATTCCGTCTCCGTGAGTCTGACCGCTCAGAGGGGATGGAATGCTTGTAGATTTCATATATCTCCCGCAAATCCAGGAGAAAGAATCCGTCTACTGAGCTTTCTATGCCCTCTTCTGGGTTGTCAATCTCCACGAGTTTCCCATTTAAGCGTAATGTACGCTTTTGTAGGTTGATGGTGAATTTCGCTCCACCCTCAACCTGTTTGTAGATGTCGAATATATCCATAATTC
>CAVINS010000145.1:0-4402 GCA_963643925.1 Bacteroidaceae bacterium | reverse complement strand
CAAACTCCTCCTTATTCTCCGTCATGTAACGGCGGCCGAGGCTATAAACCTGTGCAAACACGTCGCGCTGCTGCTGCCGTGTGAGGGCGTTGAGGTCGATGGACTGCCCTCCGCGCTGCTCCATAAGGAGCTGTTCGCCGTAGCCATAGACCATCTGGTAGAAGTCGGTGGCTTGATATTTGGGTGCGCTGCACAGGGTGTCGCCAGCGGGATAGTTGAACACGACGATGTCGTTAAGCTTCACATTGCCAAGACCTTTGACACGCTCATACTTCCATTGCGGCCATTCGACGTAGCTCTTACACTCGAAAACAGGCAGAGTATGCTGTGTAAGGGGCATAGTAAGTGGTGTCTGCGGCTTGCGGGGACCGTAACTCACCTTCGACACGAAGAGGTAATCGCCTGTGAGAAGCGACTTTTCCAGCGACGAAGAGGGGATGACATAGTTCTGGAAGAAGAACAGATTGATGAAATAAACAGCCACAAGGGCGAACACAAAAGCGTCCACCCACGACATGATAAAGCGTATCGGGCCCTCGGAATTGCGCCACCACTGCCATTTTATTTTCTTCGTGATGTAGACATCGAAGATGAACGGGAGCACCAGCAAACCCCACCAACTCTTCACCCAAAAGAGGAAGAGCAGATAAAGGACTGTCACTATGATGAATTTTGCCCACTGCACACGTGGGTTGGGGGCTTTCTTTGCTTTGGAAATCATTGATGTATGTTTTGTTGTTTACGTTTTGACGTTTTAGGCTTTTGTCCGCTTTGGTAACCGTAGTAGGTGGTATCGCCGAGACGAACCCTTCAAAAAGCGGATGCAATGGCACACCGTACAGCAGCCGGTTAGAACTTGAACAGGTCGCTAGTGGTAAGGAGACCCGTATGGGTGAAGGTGTATTCGGCGGCGAGAACGGCTCCAAGCGCAAAGCCCTTACGCGAGTGTGCGTCGTGGGTTATAGTGATGCTGTCCGCCTCACTGTCA
Source organism: Bacteroidaceae bacterium (assembly GCA_963643925.1). Taxonomy (GTDB): domain Bacteria; phylum Bacteroidota; class Bacteroidia; order Bacteroidales; family Bacteroidaceae; genus Phocaeicola_A. The sequence goes on along the minus strand of CAVINS010000145.1, from coordinate 3,414 downwards.
TAGATGACGCTGTGAATGCCCGGCACCTCGTCGCGGCGTATGCTTTCGACGGCGAGTTCTTCGGGCTTGCAAGCATTGCTTCCGGAAACGGTTCCGTCGGCATTATGCTGTTCGCCCTTCACCCACGAAGTCTTGCGGTCAACACCTCTTATGATGTCTTCAGCGAGCGTTATGGCTGTCCCGGAGGGCGCATCGAGTTTGTGGACATGGTGGGTCTCCTCCATCCGCACATCATATTGCGGGAAATCGTTCATGATGCGGGCGAGAAGACGATTCACCGCAGAGAAGATTGCCACTCCAATGGAGAAATTCGATGCCCAGAACAGCGTGTGCCCCTCTTCCGTGCAGAGCCGGCGCACGTCGTCGCCATGGTCCTTCATCCAACCCGTAGAGCCGCTGACCACCTTCACTCCTGCCTTGAATGCACGCAGATAGTTGCCGTAGGCGGCTGTGGGCGAGGTGAATTCTATTGCCACATCGGCACTGGCGAAAGCCTCAGAGTCGAAGTCTTGCTGATTGTCGATGTCGATAATGCTGACGATGTTGTGGCCGCGTTGCTTGCAGATGGATTCTATCATCTTGCCCATCTTGCCGTAGCCAATAAGTGCTATGTTCATTTTCTTTCCGCAATTTAGTCGTAGGCATACAAAGCCTAACTTATGCAAAGTTAGTGCAAACGAGAGCAATGGAAGCTTGCTTTAACATTGCCGAGTGCAGCCTAACTTATGCAAAGTTAGCAGAAAAAGATGAGTGGGAGAAGAAAAACGCCATAGTTTTCAGCTTTTTAGACTCTTTTCCGTCTTTTACCATCACTTTTCTAGCATTCATTCACGTTTTATTGACGTTGTTACAACTATTCAAAAATATTGCTGTCCGGTAAAACTTTTTTGACTCGAAAAAATTAGGGCTGACACTTCTCGCGAGGTATCAGCCCTTTTGACTATCTTTGTATTTCCATCAAAAAGATCAGTCTATGGGCAAAAGTACACAATTTACCGGACAGCCGGTCTACAGTCAAGTGTTAAAGTTGCTTGACAACACTGCTGTCCACTAAAAATCGCTAAGAGTTCTTTGAAATGATTGAATTATAGTTAGTTGCAGAGATTTTGAAGTGAAACGGATTTGATTTTGATTTTCAGCCGTTATATAATAAACAGATGGCATGAATCATTCAAAATACGTTTTCTCTCAGCTCGCCTCTTTCCTGAACAGAAGCCAGTTCAATGACTATGTTCGAAAGTATCATGGTGACAAGTATGTCAAGCACTTTACCTGCTGGAACCAATTGCTGACACTTATGTTTGGTCAGTTGGGCAATCGCGAGAGTCTGCGCGACCTGATAACCATCATTGAGGCGCATCATCAGAAGTGCTATCATCTCGGGCTTGGCAAGCACGTAACCAGAAGCAATCTGGCTAAGGCCAATACCAACCGGGACTATCGCATCTTCGAGGACTTCGCCTACTATCTCGTCAGAGAGGCAAGACGTAAGAGGGCGACGGACATCTTCAAACTTGACGGTAACGTCTATGCTTTCGATTCCACGACAATCTCGCTCTGCCTCGATGTCTTCTGGTGGGCAAAGTTTCGCAAGCACAAGGGTGGTATCAAGATACATACCCTGTTGGACTTGGAAACTCAGATTCCTGCGTTCTTCCACATCACCACGGCATCAGTCCATGATTCCAAGGCGATGAAGGAAATCCCCATAGAGACAGGTGCTTACTACATCTTCGATCGTGGCTACAACAACTTCAAGGAGCTATATCGCATACATCGTATGGAGTCGTTCTTCGTTGTCAGGGCCAAGACCAATTTGCAGTATAAGTGTGTCACGTGGAAGAGGCGGATGCCCAAAGGTATACTAACTGATGCAGAGATAGAACTGACCATCAATAAAAGTCAGAAAGACTATCCTGAGCATCTGAGGCTCGTGCGATTCTATGACGAGGAGCAACAGCGGGAGTTTATGTTCCTGACCAATGCCACGGAACTGACGGCTCTACAGATTGCTGACCTTTATAAGAATCGTTGGCAGATTGAACTGTTCTTCAAGTGGCTAAAGCAGCACCTCAAGATAAAGAAATTCTGGGGTACTACCGAGAACGCTGTCAGAATACAAATCTACGCTGCCATCTGCGCCTACTGTTTGGTTGCCATCGTGCAGCATGACATGCGACTGGAAAGAAGCACCTATGAAGTGCTGCAAATCCTTAGCATGTCGCTCACAGACACAACGCATCTGAGAGATCTCTTCGACAAAACTACATTCAAAAATGACAAAGACCGAAGCGGTTCAAGTGAACCTAATTTATTTAATTTTTAAACTCGTCCATTTTTAGTGGACACTAATGACAACTTGTATATAATTACCATTTCTTCTCCTGTTTCTTCGTCATGGACCGTCACTGCACGAATCGGCTCCGGGTAGAGGTAAACGGACTTTGTGGCCAGCCGGATGGAGAAGTCCCCTGTAACACCTGTATTCCTGTCCGAATCCGTCAATTCCCTATGGTCGATAATCACGTACTTCATGTTCTCCTTTGGACGACTTATCCAATAGGATCCGGCCAGGCAAAAGCGGAACAGGGCGTCAAAATCGACATATGCCTTGTCCATGATGTAGAAGGCGTACGGCTCAGGCTCAATGACATCCAGCTCGTTGCTGTCATGCCAGCGGCCATGAGTGATGTGAATGCCAGCTGGGATGCTGCCTCGCAGATCCAGCAATGTATGCATCTTCACAGCCCCCTTGCTGTATTTACCCAACGCCCAGGCTGCCAGTTTAATGCTGGTTGATATAGTCGTCGAGTCGAGTGCATACAGGACATTATCCACCGTAACATCAGGCACGGCTGTCTTTGAGTACAACGGCCTGACGGTACTGATGAGGTACATTCCCAACTCCTCATAAATGTGATAGTTGCGGTTCTCGTTGGCACGGGAAAGGGAAGACTGGTTGACGGTATTGCGGAATCCTAGATGGTATAGAATGGGCTTATGCACTTCAAGGCATAGGCAAATGTCGCGCAGTGAGTCACAGCCCGTAAGTTGGCCAAACAGCAGGTGCAACAACTGGTTGTAGCAAGTCAAATCCCTCGCATGCCAGTTACCATGATACTTGTCCACTATCTTGTCAAATTGATAACGAGGTAAAAAGTCCACTACCTGGGCAAAAATATATCTACCGACGTTCATAACAATGCAGTTTTGGCCGCAAAGTTACCCTGTCAATTTCAAATCAAAAAATCAAAGAACGCTCTGAAACCCCTATATACAAAGGGGATTATGGAGTTTAAATTAAAAATAATGCATCATTAATAATATTAAAATTCAAGGTGGGGGCTGAAAATTAGTTCTTCCGACATTTCGAGTGATAAAGACGTTATAGTATAAAAGAAAACCGCTGAACAT
>CAVINS010000144.1:0-4427 GCA_963643925.1 Bacteroidaceae bacterium | reverse complement strand
GTTATACTCCTCGAGCGAAATCTCCTCGCCTTGGTAGCTCACCTTGTAGGGCGTGCCCATCACGTCGAGCAGGGGCTTGTCGTACTCATCCACAAGCACCACCACTCGCATTCCTGTCTGACGGTGGATCTCTTGCACGAGATACTTCATCCTCGGCCCAAAATCGGTGTAAATGTTTTCTACTTTGTACGCCTTTTCCCATTCAGCGAGCTGTCCGTCCAGCGTTTGTTCGAGCGCATTCACGCCGGTAAACTTTCCCGCACTGAAGTCTACATGCAGCACCGGATACGTCTTCCACTCCTTCTCCAGCGTCTCCATCTTCAGTCCGCGGAAGAGCTCCTTCTTGCCGAGGAAGTAGGCTTCCAGGGTGGAGATGAGCAGGCTCTTGCCAAACCTGCGGGGGCGGCTGAGGAAGTAAACCTTTCCCTCTGTTGCAAGGGAGTACACCAAGTCGGTCTTGTCCACGTAGACGAAGCCGTCCTCGATAATATTCCCGAATGTTTGTATTCCGATAGGGTATTTCATACGCTGCCGTGTGTTTCTTGTTTCCGATGCGAAGTTACGGCTTTGCGTTGAGAATGCAAAACTTATGACGGACAAGTTTCCCTCATAACGCAGTGGAAGCTCCCCCGCTGTGGAGGAGCTTCTTGCTGAATATTCTGTAGCGAGCCATCGGACCCGCAATTTTCGAAGTCTTGCCAGTGCCAAAGGCGGTGGTAACCCGGTCGGTTGCCAGCTCTCCTTCGGGCGCCGGTGTAGATGGTGTGTGGCGGCTATTTGCTCGTCACTTTCACATAATCGCTTCTATTTCCATCATACCATATTGCATCTTCCAAGAATGCTGTCTTATAGGCGGCATTAACGATGACGACCGGGATGCTGATAATACTGGAGAATGCCTTATTGACTTCTGTAATGCCCGCTGCAAATTTTGCAACAGAGGTGTTTGCGGTTAAGTCTACCGTTAAACTGCTGGATTTGGTATAGAAAGCATATGAATTGATTTCGGTGATGTTTCCCTTGCAAGTAACCTTGGTCAAGGTAGTGCAACCGAAGAAGCAACGTTCTGGTATTATGGTGACTGTCGCGGGCAGAACGATGGTTTCCATCTTTGTACAATTACTGAATGTATAATTAGGAAGAGTGGTTATGTCAGCTCCCGAGAGGTCGAGTTCCTTGACATTGTTAGCCAACGACTTGTATTCGTCATTTCCTACTTTACCTTTCACCACCAGTTTGCCGCTTCCGTTCAGGGCCTGGGCGATGTTTTCGGTTGTCAGCTGACCTTCGGCATTGGTCTCAATGATGTTGTTGACCGGGTCAATCTTCGGCCAGGCCTGGGCCACTACTTCCTCAGCCTCTCCCTCGGCGAGCACATTGCCGTCTGTCCATGGTTTTACGGTGACGCCGGACACCTTGGCCTCCACCTTGCCTATGGTGAGCTTGAAGGTGTAGCTGCTGCCGGCTTCCATGGCGGGGATTCCCTTCACGGTGAGCGTCTCGCTGGAGCCGCCGTTGTCAGCGCCGGTGATGGTGAGGAACGTCTCAGCTGCGGCCTCGTCCGTGGGGACCACGAGGGCGTAAAACGTCTTGTTTGCGTCCTGCGGCAACATCTCCACTTCTTGGGTGCCGGCTACTTTCACGCCGCCCTGATAGGCGTTGTAGTTCACGTGCATCTTGATGCTGCTCACCTTGAAGTCGGTGTATTGGTTTTGTACGTTCGTCACCTTGACGATGGCGCGGGCCATCTTGTGTTCCATCATCAGGGAGACTGTGCCGTCTTTCTTGTTGGCGGTGGTGCTGGCGGTCATGTAGTTGGCGTTCTCCAGTTCGTCCGCTGTGGTGTAGCCTGAGGGCAACGTGAAGTCTGTCAGCGAGGCGCCGTTCACTCCCACGGGGTAGTAGGCGTTGAATTCCAGACCGGTGGCTTTCTCCCAGAGGAGGTATTTGTCGGCCGATTCGGGGTTCCATGCCTCGACGCTGAGGATGTAGTTCACCTCGGCTTGTTTGCCGGCTGTGACGGCTATCTTGGCGCCATCGGCGAAGGCTGCGGTCTCCGCTTGGGCTTTGGTGGCGAGAGTCGCCTGGTTTTCACCCGCAATCTGCACACTGAAGTGCACGGCGTTGGGGTCGATCTCGAAAGCTCCGAGGTTGTTCTCGTCACTGTTGCAGGCGGCCAGGCCAAGGGCGGCAGCCGCCAGGATGTATAGTTTGTTCATTGTCTTCATTTCAAATTTGTTTTTCTGTTTCGTTCGCTTCACCGGCCTTCTTCCTCCCCGTCCCTACGGACTTTAGGTTTGCGGGGTTTTCCGTTTTCCTCCGTCTTCTCGGGGGCTTTTAAGGTTCTTCCCTTGGGGAATCCCGTGGATGTTCCGATTAGAATTTCGCTGTAATTCCGTCTTCTCGGGGGCTTTTAAGGTCCTTCCCTTGGGGAATCCCGTGGACGTTCCTATTAGAATTCCGTTGTAATTCCGTCTTCTCTGTGGGGGCGTTCAGTTGGTTCGGCTTACCGTTTTCTGTTTTCTGTTTCGCTGCGGGGCTTTATTCTGTCTCCAGGTCAGTTCCGTCCACTGTCGTCCAGGGGGCTTGGGTGAAGGTCACGCTCTCCACTTTGTCCTTTCCGGCGGTGATTTTCACGTCGTAGCAGGTGCCTTGGGCCATGGTCAGATCCTTGTCGGAGGGCCACACGTAGGTCTTGCCGTCGATGGCGAGGGTGACGGTGAAGTTGCCTTTTGCCATGGTCTGCGGCACGAGGATGGCCTCGAACCGGGCGGTGGCGTTCTTCACATTTTCGCTCACGGGGGTGAACTCCTTCGTGTCGAATGCCTTCACGCTGGCGGCTGCTGCTGCGGCGTCCACGGTCCATCCGTTGGTGCGGCTGAATTGTGCGGATGTCTTGGTGCCGCCCAGTGTCAGCTCAGTGATGGGGCTCGTGGTGCCGTTGTACTGGTTGCCCAGGGTGACGATGATGTTCAGCTTGGCCATGATGTGGCTGAATTCCACGTTGATGCCCTCCGCGTCGGGTTTCTGGTCGGCTTTGTCCCACATCAGGTGGTCAGAGGCTTCCAGGTTGCCCGCCACGTTCTGTGCTGTGTTGGCTGTGAGGGTGACGGGCTGGTCGGAGATTTCGAAGGTGGAGGCCTTCACGTCCACGGCGGTCGTGTTGTCGGCCCAGAGCATCAGCTTCTCCGTTTGGGCGGAGCCTTCGGTCACGTAGGACTGCCATGTGGTGGCGTTGTCCGTTGTCTTGGGCTTCATCACCACGTCGTAGCAGTAATTCCGGTTCGTGCTCGTGATTTTCAGGTTGAACTGAGGGGGCAGCGCGTTTGCGGTGTATCCTGCGCGTGTGAGGAGAGGGTCGACGGACGCGTTCACCTCGATGGGAGTGTCCGTAAGGTCCACGGGGATGTTGTCCTCGCTGGACGAGCAGCCTGCCACGACGAGGGCTAGGGCTGCCATTGTGAGCCATGATTTCTTCATGTCGATGAGTTATTACTGTGTTATCTATTGTTTATCCATTTGTTTATTTTGTCTTTCTGACGTCCGCCCGCCGGTGCGCTGTCCGTGGGTGCGGCATTGGAGTCCCGTCAGTAGGCACGTCGTGGGGCGTGGCACACCATTCGCTTCCAATGGTGCAAATATAAGAAGTTCTCCCGACGTGACCAAGCGTTTTTGGAAGAAATATTTAGTAAAAAAAACAGACTGTAATTTTTCTCCCGAGGGCTCCTCTTGAGGGGTTGAGGGTGATTTGTCCTTCGGACAGTTTTATGTTGAATGTTCCTGGGCTCTCTTTTTGTCGGTCGTAAGGGCTTTGCGGAATTGATGGGGGATTGTAAGGAAAAATGCCCCGTTAGGAAAAACTTTTTTTCCGACTTGGGGGTTGGATTTCCTTGGAATGGGTGTTTTGGGGTGGAAAATTTGTTGAAGGGTCTGCGATGGTTGCGGGCTTTGCAGGGCCGTAGAAGGAACTTGTATAGTCATAGGGGCGATACGGTGGCTTATGGGCGGCGTGGCCCAGGGAAGAGTTGGTTACTTCGGTTACTTTGTATCGTAGGAGTTGTTGTCGGAATGCATCCGTCCTGCCCTCGCGGGCTCTGCGGAACGTTCGTTTTGTGGAATTTGTTGTCGAAGTGGGCGCTCTTCACGATTGTCGGTTGGAGCGCAAGATGGGGTGTCCACGTGGGTACAAGTGCCGAGTCCGGTGTTTTTGAGGCTCGTGAGCCCCCGATTTTAGTGGGCCTCTGTACCCCTCAAGAGGATTTGTACCCCAGTGGGGAAATGTTCGACGATGTCGTATCTTATTGCTTTATAGAGAGTTAAGTCTATTGTGGATGATTGTGATAAGGAAGGAGGGTACAGTGGTACAGTTGTACAGTTGTATTTAAAGATGGTTTCCAACTTCTGTCTACACCTTATATATATTATAT
>CAVINS010000143.1:0-4449 GCA_963643925.1 Bacteroidaceae bacterium | reverse complement strand
TTAGGTTTCCGTCCAGTCCCGGCAGGTTGAACGCAGGAGCGGGCTTGCCTTCCATGTCTTTAATGCGCTGCTCTTTCTGCTTCTCCTGTTCGATCAACCGCTGCCCCGACTTGTAGAGCGAAGAGAGCTTACCCTTTTTGGCACGGGGTGTCAGCATAACCAAACCTTCGTCGTAGTTACGCATGCCGAGGTTGACAATCAAGGCGGTGGAGACATCGCTGTCGGGATTGGCCTTGATGTAGCTGAGGATATACGTCTTATAAGCATCCGCCAACGGCTGATACTCTTTCATGTAAGCCTGTTGCATAGCCTCATCGGTGCCCATATTCCGATATTTCTGTCTCAGCGCGCCTTGTAAGGCACGGATAGAGTCCAGCGGAGCATTCGCCTTTTTATACGCTTGATGGAAAGCCGTTCCACCGATTTGATAGTCTTCAAAAGTTCCGTTCAGCGTCAACTGTTCACCAGGGACAAGGATGACACTGGCATAGGCGAACCGACGGGGTTCGGCCCCAGACACTTTCTCCATCAACGGGTAGATGTTGGCGCTTGTGGCCATCTCGGACTTCAAGGTGTAGGAGAACTCGCCGTCAGCACCCAATGCGATGGTGTCCAACTGTTTCTTCTCGCCCACATCGTTCAGGCGGATGACTATCTTGCCGGACTCTACACCGGTCAGTTTGCCCTTAAGGGTCTGCGCTGTAGAAGCGGTGAGGGCCACGCTCAGCAACCCTACACCTAACAACATTCGTTTCATCATTCTGTCATTTCGTTACGTTGATGGTATACTCTTTCTCGAACGGGGTGAGACATGCCTGTGAGTTGCAGCATTGGAAGACAATCTTACACTTCACCGACTCGGGCAACTTCGCGCAGCTAATCTGTTGGGTCAGCGTCACATTGTCCTCGTAGATGGTGGTGCCATTTGAACCAAAGGGTTTGGCCGCGGCACCCTTCAGGTCACCCTTCAGCTGACAGCCTTCGGACAAATCGAAGTCGAGACCCAATGCGATATAGGGGTCGGACGAGGCCACACTCCTGTATATATGGTATCCGGCGAGAATCTTGAAGGTGAAGCTCACCTCCACGGTCTTGTCGTCCACCCGTTTGGCCTGCGGTTGCACAATGACAGGGTTTGTCTCCGTCGGCTCTGCCATATAGGATTTCTCCGTTTCGGCGGTTTCTCGTGCTTTCTTGGCGGCCTCGCGACGCTCCAGTGCCTTGTAGTCGTTGCCCGGAGCGCCCTGCTCGTTCACCATGAAGAACCATCCGCCAGACTCGGTGAAGAAAATTTTCTCCTTATACTTGTTGAGCCAGTTGCGCCATTCGCCCGGTTGTGTAAACTCGCACAGCGTGTAGCGCTGCAGCACGCGGTTGGCGCGGTCCACTTCCATACCCTGCTCCAGACACTCGACGGCTTTCTCTATCAGGCGCACGTCGTTGTTAGGAATCTGCCAAGCCTTGGCATCCTCGTCCACGGAGATTTCGTAGCTGCCCTTTCCACCATAGATATAAGGTTTGTTCTCTTGATAATAATTGATATAGGCTTGCTCATTCTCTCCAAACTGGTCAAAGAGTCCCCTTTGATATCTCTTCAGGAAGTCTGCGTAAGTCATCTTGGGAGGAATGGTGCCGTCGCTGTAGCGGAGGGCCATTTCATCCTCGCTGGTCAGTTGCTCGCCTTTCTTCTTCTTGGCCATCGCCTTGTCGTAGGCTATCTTGTTTTGTGTGTAGAAGATGGAGTCTGACTCCACGCGCTCCAGATAAGAGGAGTATTTGGCCAGATAAATGCGTTCTTTCAAATATTCACGAGTGGCGATGCGGTCGTTGTACTTGCGGGCGATAGGCAGACCTTTGTGCTGTGCCATGTAGACGACGGCATTGGCGAACACCACCTTGGCTTCGTCGGTCATATACTGCGGTCCGCCAATGAAACCCCAAGTGAGGAAGTTGGCATGACGGCCTATGGCCACGGCATCGATGGTCTTTGCGCACACGCCGCTGGATATCACCTCGCACTCGGGAGAGTCGGTGTAGCCCCAAGGACGGGAAACCATACCTACATTAAAACCCTTGTCGGTCATATATCCCTTGGTGTTGACCTTCCACATCATTACGGAGTCGGCCAGAGGCTCATCCTGGAAGTAGGCGTAGTGGAGCGCATCCTCTGGTGTGGGTTGCTTGACCAGTGTGACGGAGGTCTGGAACGGTCCCTTGAAGATGGGGTGTTCCAGGTTCATGCCATGTGCATCAGCATCCAGGCAGAGGCAGTACCAGTCGTTCTTGCTGCCATAGCGGCGGCCGATGGTCTCGGCAATGGAACCGATGGTGATGGATGCTGCGGAGAAGTCCTCCGGCAGGTACTTGGCGTGGATGTAGTCGGTGACATTGCCGTTCTCGTCTTTTACATAGCGAGCCTCTTCCGTAGCTTGGGGCAGTCCGTCGAAGATGGTCACATCGTAGCCGTCGGACATCTCCGGCGTATAGTCGATGGCACGCATCACTTTCACAGAGTCGAAATAGGTACGCAGCAGCGTGCCGAAAGCCTCCATACGTTCGTCCACAGTCTTTTGGAAGGCCTCCTCGGATTCAAAAGGCGACTTTGTGCCATGTCGGCCGTTTTGCCAATCGGACTGGCCGCCCAGGTAGAGTACCCGGATCTCATTGGGTTGCTTGCCCGCTGAGCAACTTGCCATGAACAGACAAAGTGGTGTCAACAGCAAGCAGTAAAGCAATAATTTCTTCATAAGGTAAAAGGTTATAATTTGAGTTGAATAGTAGTCCAAAGCATTGTCCCGGGAAAGAGACTCCGGCGACGAAGCTTTTCACACGTAAGGATAGCCTCATCGCCGGAGATAGAGAGAGAATATTATTTAAACGGATTCTGTTCGATAGCGCCCTGGGCGTTCTCTATGTCCTGTGCAGGAATAGGAATAGCCAGACAAGCATCGTCACCCTTCACGTTGACCTGCACGGTCTCCGAGGTATCCACGCCGCTGGTTGTCACTTTGTAGAACTTACGGCTGATGGTCACGTCGTCGTCCGTTGTGGCACTCATGGCGAAGCGCTTGATGTCCATCATGCGGAACGTGAACGGCAGCTCGCGGCGACGTTCCTTCAGCACTTGCTTCAGTGCGTCTGACTGTGAGGCGGCTGTCAGTGCGGTAGCCGTGCCGGTGGCGAAACGTGCCTCGCGCAGCGGTGTCAGGGTAGCCAGCGCATTGCTCCAGTCGCCCGTACGAGCCTGCAACTCGGCCTTCATCAGCAGCAGTTCGGCGGATGTCAGGCCGGAGATGACGTAGCGTCCATCGTAGAACGGGTCGTAGCGATACCAATCGTAAGAGACGGAGAAACGGCGGTTGCCATGCTCGATGTAGGAGAACTGGTAGCGCAAGTCGTTAGCCTTGTCGTCATAGCAGTCCAACAGTTCCTGTGAGGGGCTGAACCACTGGGTTCCCAGATAGTGGAGACGGATGTAGATCCACTCTTTCCATTTGTAGATCTTAGCCAAGTTCCAGCTGTTGGTCTCGCAATAGTCCAACGTCTGTGCAGGCATGGTAGAGGTCTCGGGATACTCCTGTGAGTTGCCCCATGTCAGGTTGTTGTAGTCGAACAGTCCAGGAGCCAGCGCCAAAGCCTTGTCCACGTAGGTCTTGGCATTGTCATAATCATTCATATAGAGATAGATGCGGGCGTACAGACCATAGATGGCACATTTCGAAGTACGCCAAGCAAAGTCCTCCTGCACCTTGTCCTGAGCACAGTATTTCTCGGCCTCGGACATATCAGAAAGAATTTGGTCGAAGGTTTCACCCAGCGTAGCACGCGAGATGTTCTCGGTGAACAATATACCCAGGCGCATCGGCAATCCCAGTTTGCCGCGGTTAGCTTCGCTATAGGGCAAGCAGTAGATAGTTGCCAAGCGAAACATGGACCAAGCGCGCATGAAGTGACCATTGCACAAGGCCATGCTCTTCTCCGCTTCCGTGCCATTGACGGAGTTGGCATAATAAATCATCGTATTGGCCGTGAATATTTTCTTATATTCATACTGCCACGTGTTGTTACTTGTCGTGGAAGCCATCACATCACTGTCCAGGGTATAGAAACAGAGTTCTGTCGGTTTAAAGGTATTGGGTCGTGAGTCGAACAGCTCGATGGGAATACCAGTATCGTCAACACAATATGCCTCTGGGTAACAATACTCATTGGTATTTGTTACGTTGTCATACAGGGAAATCAACTGTGAAGCCTCCTTGATGGAAGCGTTTGACGAAGCTGAAGGTTCCTTGTCAAGGTATGAGTCGCAGGCGCTGAACGCAGTTGCGACCATCAAAGCTAAAGCTATATGTTTCATTTTGGATTTTCTCATTTCTTTATCCTCCTGTGATTAAAAAGTGAAACCTGCACCGAAGGTGATGGTTGTAGTCGGTTTATTGGTACCAGGCA
>CAVINS010000142.1:0-4466 GCA_963643925.1 Bacteroidaceae bacterium | reverse complement strand
TCAATATCGTTTAGGGGGGGGTAGACCGCCTCTGTTTCAGATAGTTATGCGCAAATGCTCCTCGTCTAAAGGTTTGATGCGCATCCTTTATCGCATCATCTACAAGTACCTTCGTCTCAAGCGAGGTATAGAAATCGAATGGGATGCAAAAATCGGATATGGATTGTATATTGGACATGCTTTCGGCATAACGATAAACCGAATGGCCATTATAGGAAACAATTGTAACATACACAAGGGAGCTACAATAGGACAAGAAAACAGGGGCAAACGAAAGGGGTATCCAACTATAGGAAATGAAGTCTACATCGGCATTAATGCCACCATTTGTGGAAACATAACTATCGGTGATGACGTGATGATTGCCTCCAATTGTTTTGTTAATTGTGATGTTCCTAGCCATTCCGTTGTATTCGGAAATCCGTGTATCATTAAACATAGAGACAACGCAACAGAGAATTATATAATAAATAGGTTTGTTGATGACGAAAAATAACTTATGTCATCCTATAAAGACATAGCAAAGACTTCTGGTCTGATAGCCTTCGTACAGGTTGCCCAGATGGTGTTTACGCTCGTGCGTAACAAAACCATATCTGTGCTTCTTGGCAGTGGGGCATTTGGCTTGTACAGTCTATATAATACATTGATACAGATGGGAACATCTGTTGCCATCTTCGGTCTCAACAACAGTGTTGTGCGCGAGATAGCAAGATGCAAGGACGACAAACAGCAGATAGGCCGCGTCTATTATGTCTGCAATCGTCTTGTAGGTACTTTTAGCCTTATTGTTTGTGCTCTAATACTCATTTTTGCTGACGAGATAAGCAGGTATATGTTCAATGAAGGCGGACATGCAGGAGGAGTGCGTTGTGTGGCTGTCATCGTGCTGTTTATGGTGGCAGCCCAGGAAGGCTATGCTGTCCTGAACGGAATTCGAAGCATGAGGCGATTGGCGATTAGTCAGATTGTCAGCTCCGGAGCAGGCAGTATTGGCACAGTGTTAGCCGTTATATTATGGAGAGAAGATTCCATTCCTGCAGCATTGGGAATCATTGCCGTTACGATGGCCATCGTAACATATATTTATGTCCGAAAAGATGGAATACGTGAAGTGAAGGTAGACAAAGCTTCTTTCTTCTCCATCGCACGCACATTAGTTTATATCGGTGCTGGTGTCACTGTAGCCGGCGTAATAAGCACAACGATGACGTTCCTGTCCAAGAGTTTCTTGACAGAACATTACACACTTTCCGCAGTTGGTCTTTATCAGGCGAGTTGGACGGTCTCCAACCTTTATACAGGCATCATCCTTTCTGCTATGGGCGTTGATTTCATGCCGCGATTGTCAAAGATAATAGACGACCACAAGCAGGCAACCACTCTCATCAATCAACAGATTATCTTCGGTATTGTTGTGGCAAGTATTGCCATTACTGGCATTCTGCTTTTTGCCAAAGAAATACTTTACATTCTCTACGCCAAGGAATTTGAGGATGCAGCCAACATCGTTCGTTGGCACATTGTGGGAGTTTTCTTTCGTGTGATAGCTTTTCCGTTCAGTTATACCATTCTCGCCAAGGGTAAAGCAGTTCAGTATGCAGTTATCCAAACCATATTTTGGACCGGTGACTATCTCTTGCTCATGCTGTGCTCACATATATGGGGATTTGACGGCTTGGGAGTTAATTATCCCATAGCCTACTCATGTTATCTTATGATGACGTGTTTGGCAAGCAAGCGAATTTGTGGCTTTTCATTTAGTAGAGAATTGATAAGAGTGCTCTGTATCCTTTTGGGCCTAATCGGAATTTCATGGGGATGGGCATCTTGTAATGTCGACAACATATGGATGAAATATGCTGTCAACATTGTCATTTTGATGGTTCACTTCCTCTATGTCAATCATTATCTGAAGACCAAGATGGACATCAATTTTGTGCAACTCATCAAAAGCAAAATCAGTAAACGATGATAGGTAATAAAAAAACAGTACCCGCTTTGGCCCCTGTCAAAGCATGCACTGGTTGCATGGCTTGTGCCGATGCGTGCCATCGAAAAGCATTACAGATGTTGGTGCAGACAGATGGCCATTGGTATCCGGTCGTAGATTCCAATGCATGTATAGGCTGTGTCGCTTGCGAAAGAGCATGCCCTATACAAAACCATCTTGCGTACAGTGAGAACAGGGGGAAAAGCACTCCGTTGGCAGCATGGACTACAGATAAAGAAATGATATCAAGGAGTGCTTCGGGCGGTATTTTCGCTGCCATCGCCTCTTATGTTCTCTCTATTGGCGGCTATGTGGCAGGAGCGGTGAGTACAGGCAAGGAAGTAAAGCATATTGTAATAAATGACATCAAGGATTTGCCACTATTACAAGGAACTAAATACCTGCAAAGCAACACTTCTGGAGTCTATCAGCAAGTCAAGAAACTGCTCATAGCAGGAAACACAGTGCTGTTTTCCGGAACGGGTTGCCAAGTAGGAGGACTGTTGCAGTTTCTTGGAAAAAAGTATGACAGTCTCTATACCATAGATTTGATATGTGCTGGAGTCCCCTCTTCATTGGTCATGACCCGTTATTGCGAGGAAGAACTGTCGGCGCCTCCTGTTCGCATACGTTGGCGCGATAAAGAGAAAGGGTGGCAACACGGCTTACAGCTTACCATAACTACTGAAAAAGAACAGATTAAGCCAAAAACCAGTAGTTGTTTTTTTGGGGGGGGCTTCCTGGGCGGAATGACAAGCCGCTGGTCATGCTATAATTGCCAATTTGCGGGCTCAGACAGATTGTCTGATTTTACGATAGGTGACTATTGGGGTGTTCCCGAAAGATTAAAGGCACAATGGCATGATGGTGTTTCTGTCCTCATCGTTCATTCCGAGAAAGGAAAAGAGCTGTTAGAGAAGTGCAAAATAGCCACCCATCCAACTTCTTGGCAAGAGTGTGTGCGTTGTAATCCCCGTATTCTCCTTGGCTATCGCCCCTTGCATAAGGTCCACTTGGAGAGACGTTTGCTTGCATGGAACTTTCAGCACTTACCTTATGCGGCATTAAAGAAGATATATGCCGGCTATATCGAAAGGAAAGAAATACTCTGGTTGCCATATAAAGTAATTAAGTTCATACGGTGGAAGATGACACAAAACATCATAAACCGTAGAGTAAAGAATATATTGAAGAAATTATGAAAATAGACATACTGACATTCCCCTGTGCCGTGAACAGAGGTGCTCACATGCAATGCTATGCCTTGCAAAAGGTACTGAGCGATATGGGGCATGAGGTGGAAGTCATCTTGATAGAATTGCCTCCTAGTCGAATGTCGTTCAAAGGCAGAGTGGATAAAGCAATCCTCAACTGGAAGAACCGACGTTTCCGTAGTAAATATTACCTATCAACCACACGGGCATACCATTCTGCGGAAGAATTGCGAAGCAACCCTCCTGTGGCCGATGTTTACATCGTGGGAAGCGATCAGGTGTGGAATTCTTCCATTACCGGTCGCTTTGGCGCAGAATCCTTCTTCCTCGACTTTGCTCCAAAGGGAGTGAAAAAGATAGCATACGCTGCAAGTTTTGGCTCTTCATTTTGGGTGTCTGCTGGGACGGAAAAGGATGAAAAAATCAGTCAACTCATCAAGCAGTTTGTTGCCATAAGCGTGAGAGAAATTAACGGTGTTGACATCTGTAAACAGACGTTCGGTGTAGATTGTGCTGTATCTGTTATTGACCCCGTTTTTCTGTTGTCAGATTATTCTTGCATTGTGGGTAGGGCTGAGCCTACAAACAATAACGTGATTTGTTATCCGCTATGCGTCAATGATGCTACCAAAGGCGTTTTCGTACAAACCGCACAAGACATAGGCGGCACACCTGTCTCCTTCAGTCGTGCAATACGCGGCAATGGCATACACGTCAAGATGTTCTCTTCTATACCTTATTGGTTGAAGTCTTTGATGAAGGCAAAGTTTATAGTGACCAATTCATTCCACTGTATGGCTTTCTGCATCATCTTCCACAAGAATTTCATTGTCACTCCGCCCCACAAGGATAGGGAGTCGCGTATGGTGTCCATTTTGCAGCAACTCGGCATAGGCGAACGTTACGTATCCTCACTCAAGGACTTTGCAAGCCGTAAACACTCGCTCTATAAAGATATAGACTATTCATCGGTGTCTGACAAGCTAAAGTCTTTACGTCTTGCCTCATTAAATTTCTTACGGACAAATCTTTAATCGGTTTGTATGGATTTTCTTTTGCTTATAGCAGGATGGATAATGATGTACAATCGCAATTATGTATGGCTTTTTGCCATCATCATTGTATTGTGCTCCACTTATCTACAATTACCATTAGACCACGAGACATCGGTTAGACTGATGATAGGCCCGGAGCATAATGTGGCAGACACGGGGCTCTTGCTTTACTTTACATTTTTCTTCACGGAAATAACACATAAG
>CAVINS010000141.1:0-4506 GCA_963643925.1 Bacteroidaceae bacterium | reverse complement strand
GAGAATAAACAACGCCTTCGCGAACAACAAGAAAGAAAACGCTTCGAAAATCCAGTTTATAAGGAAGACAAATACAGCAAAATGATTCGTTCCACAACGTTCAATCCATTTAGACTAACTTGCGAACCTTCCTTGAATGCCAATCTTAAATTTGGCAATATGGTTTCTGTTTTTCAACAGGAACTTACAAGAACTTTGCCACAAGCTCGTGCATATGGTATGCCTCTAGAGCAAGCTCTTAGTGGATACATTTTTAATATGATAGAGAGTTATTTCAATAATGCCGGGTACGTTCCTAAAGCAATTGCAGATGCGATTATTGAACAGATCTTTGCTGCAGTAAAGCAAACTACTTTTGCAAATATTGTAGATAATGTAGATCAGTTAAAATACAAAACATACTGGGACTTAACCCACAATTGATTATCAATATTTCTGATAGTACAAACTATATGTACTGCTGATATAAATATATCAAACATAACGAATATTATCATGACCGATATAAGAAACTACATATTGCCGATTTATGTACACCTTGAATGTGGACGCAACGATGCACGTTCATCATTTATTGGCAATGGATTTATTATCAATGACCATTTTATCACAGCATATCATGTTATAGCAGAAAACCAAAATATCAGAGGCCAAAGTAACCCATATATTATAATCAGAGATGCAGAATTTGAACTGACTATAGAAAAAGCACATTTGGGAAAATCTACACCTCTTGATATAGAAGGGCATGCAATAGGACATGAAGATAAGAATAACGGAGACTTCATTGCTTATAAAATAGAAGGAATGCGTAGCCCTTTACAATTGGCCAAGAGTTATCCAAAAAGTGGAGAGATCCTTGACTGTTGCTTTTTTCATAACGTCAATCCTTCAACAAGCATAATGGACTCGCCAGAGGAAACAAATCGAATATACTATTGGGAGACAAAGGGTACCGTTATGGATGCCGATGGCTTTTTAGGCAATTTCTTTGGTGCGATTTTCACGACTTCCCATCCTACTGATGGTGGAAGTAGTGGCAGTCCTTTGTTCAAAGACAATGTCGTGTATGGCATCCTTCATGGAGGGAACCCGGAGAACAAAGGAAAAAATCACCCTGAAATTTGCGTTTTTTATTCTGCTTATGACGCACTGAAAGCAATATCTCAAAAATAAATCAGAACTTTCCTGTGGGTAAAGGGTTGTTTACATAGAAAGCCCTTGCCCACATGCCCGCTCAATGATATGGTCATATCGTCCTCGGGCGACATCGTCCACTTCATTCTTGGCACGACTTACTTCTTGGTCGGTGAGGTTACCCTCGGCCTGGGCATAATCGACGAGTATCTTGCCGACTGATTGGCGGTCATCGAACAGAGGCGACAGGTCATTCATTGTCTGTTTGATGGTTGCTGCCTCTGATGCTGTGAGGATGTCACGATGAGCATAAGTTTGCCCGGATTTGGCGAAGTTGACGATGGCGCGGATGGCGGTTTGGAAGGCTTCGCTGACTCTGCTCAGGAGTTGACCAAGCATCTTGACAATGGAGTCATAGGAGTGCTTGTAGGTAGCCAACTTGCTCTTGAGTTCATCGTTTTCAGCAACAAGGTCATTGCTCACTGTGGCAAGAGCAGCATAGGTTTTCTTCAGTTTCTTCACATCTTCTTTGTAGGGTATAAGTCTCTTCTCTGCCTCTTTTGACACCTCACCTTCATAGTGCTTTCGCATCACGGAAAGTTCACTGTCGTGCTCAGCTTTCTGCTTCTTGGCATCGGCTTTCAACAACTCGTTCTCCGCTTTCAGTGCATCAACTTCTCGCTTCTTGTCTGCCAACTCTCCTTTGCCAAAGAACGAAGCAGCCTTGTCAAGAAGGACGTTGACATTATCCTTGTTCGCCTTCTCGTTGGCCTTCTTCTTCGCTTCAAGTTCTGTGTCGAGCTGCTTCACCTCCTCCTGCTTGGCTGAGATTTCTGAGTCGAGAGAGTTCGCAGTCTGTCTGGCTTGCTCTACCTTGGCTTCCACTTTCTCGCTTTCAACCTCGGCTTCATGAAGACGGATTTCTGCCAGTTCTGCCTCACGTTTCTGCTTCTCTATAATGAAGTCGTTGCGCTCAAGATGTTCTTTGCCGGTCTCCGCTTTGCTCTTGCCACGCTCCATCTGCAGAGTCTCAGCAGCGATGGTCTGCAGTTCTCTCATATCGGCTTGGTTGAGCTTCCATGACTTGCCTGTCTCGTGGTTTATCCAGTCCCATACGATGTGGGCGTGGTAGTTTGGCTTCCAGACTTTGCCTTCGTCCTCACCTTCATAGTGGCCCTCGTCACGATGAATGAATATCTGCAGCGGTGTGATGCCGAAACGGCTGTGTACGGCTTCGGCATAACGGCGCAAGTCGTCCATGGTGGTGTTGTCCTTCATCAAGACAACACCTTCACGGATAGGACTGCTGCCGTTTACCTTCACCGTCTTGCCTGTCTTCGGGTTCACCTTCTCACGGATTTTCTCCTGCATCTTTCGCCCGGTCTTCTGCTTGACGAGTGCTGCAAGATTGTCATAGACAGTCTGCAGAACCTTGCCGTCGTGCTGGTCGATGGCCGCAATTTCATCAGCAACCCACACTTCATTTTGAGACGTGAGTTCACTACGGACATAGACTTTGTCCTTGTTGATTTGCGCCATATACTCTGCACTGCGGCGGTTGTGTGCTTCGCTGGTGCCAGTGTTGCATGGAGCGATGTGGTCGGATGCTGTTTCTGCCATAGGAATGTTCTTTGATAGGTGGAGCCGCCAAAAGAGAGATACATCGGGCAGCCGGGGTGTCGGGGCAGAGCCTTGACTGGAGGGTCCAGGGAGAGAGTCACTTCCTGGTCAAGGTTCTTAGGGATGAAAGCCCTGAGCGGTGGGTGTCGGGAGAGGGTCACTCCTGACCGGGGTTCCATAGGGCGAGCAGTCCTTGGCCCACAACTACGAAAAGCGCAGCGGGTAGTTATAGTGGGCTATAACTCGGCAAGCCTTCGTTCGCCACGCCTCGCTACTCCGTCACGCCCTTTTGTCGGATGTCCCCTCTTGTTGGTGGCCCCTTAAACGATAGGGAAAGTGATTAGTCTGCCAGCCACGGCTTACGGTTGAGATACTGATAGAGATAGTGCTGGACATCGGCACTGGACAGGTAGATTTCGACAAATGCATCAGCATTGCATTTCTCTTCAGGAGTCAGACTTTCCCACAAATCCTTGGATTTGGCGAGGAAGTCGGCATTGTCGTAGCCGCCGAACTTAGTGCAGAGTTGCTCG
This sequence comes from Bacteroidaceae bacterium, assembly GCA_963643925.1. Lineage (GTDB taxonomy): Bacteria > Bacteroidota > Bacteroidia > Bacteroidales > Bacteroidaceae > Phocaeicola_A. The sequence continues at coordinate 1,216 of CAVINS010000141.1, read as the reverse complement.
AAAGTCGGAATAGACACGGCTGTGTCTGTTTCGACTTCGGAAGCAACAACGGCAGAAGAGTCGCTTGCTTGCAGATCGACGATTTCTGCAGTTTGGTCACTTCCATCGTTTTCTGCACTTTCTGCAGAATTTGCATCTACAGCACATTCTGCAGAAACACAATCTTCGGCAGAACTTGCAACATCGTGCATGTTTGCCGTTTTGCGCTTCGGGGCAGATTTGCTCTTCTTGTCGGCTTTGGCATTCTTGACAATGTTGGTGCTTGCGCCAACATCCATGCTGCTGACAAGCATAGAGTAATATGCCTGCATTGCTCCATTCTTGTCAAACGGCTCCACTTGTTCACCATTGCAGGAGTCTGCAACCTTGAACACAACCTCGGCAAGGTCGGAGTTGTTCAAGTTGCCGTGCATGACAAGAATGTTCATCAGCGGCAGAGACAGTACACCTGTCGATTTGCCACGAGAAGCACGACCGGATGCAGATTGCATCTTGGTTGCTTCAAGTACAATACTGAAGAAAGCGTACTTGTCGCTTCCTTTGGTGATAGATGCGCATGGGGCATCATCGCCGGAACTGATGCAGTCGGCAACAGAGGTGATAACCTCGCCGCACTGCGCTTTCGTCAAACTACGCCTCATGGCGTTGAAGACAAAAGACGGAATAAAAAGGTAGGTTTGCTTCATAAGCGTTCTCTACATTAAAGGGTTAAACATACAAATGGATGGTTCTCCGCACTAGTGCAAGAATGAGCCATCCAAAAGAAAAACTATCGGTTAAGACTATTGCTGCGTTCAGACAGATAATAGTCTTTGTCGTAGGCAATGTGGTCAAGCACATTCTGCAGTCTGTTGAGTTGGCCGGAGTCAAGCACACGAATGGCACTAGTGGTAATTCGCTGTGAAGCGATTCTTCGATGCTCACAGTTGGTTTCCGACATAGTGCCGTCTCCGTCTGCATGCACAGAATGGAGATAAGCATTTACTGACTCAGTTTGCTCTTGACTTGGATATGCTGCAGGATAGCGGTCCAGTACATAATCCGTCATATGCTTGACTGCATCGGCAAGCAACGGATTCTTGCTTTTCAACATATCTATGAGTACTGTTCTTTCCATAGGCTTACGCTCTGTTGTCCATTTCCTTCAATCGTTCGGCTGCCTCCTGACGGATTTCTTCCTCAGAAAGCGACTTGGCACCACGCACCCAGTCGAGCA
>CAVINS010000140.1:1563-4605 GCA_963643925.1 Bacteroidaceae bacterium | reverse complement strand
GTAGCGCTTGGCGGTAGTGCCAGCGAATCCGAATTGGTTGACGATGTCATCGGTAGTGAATTCCGGTTTGTCGGCCACGAAGACAAGGATACCGACCAGTTTCTCTGCTAAAGAAGGCTTTATTGACCATTTATCGACCATTTCCTTGGCTAGGGTGGTTTTATCGACCATTTTCTCGGTTGTGGAGTTTACGTATTGGTCGATATCCCACTTCAAGTGGCGGCAATGCAACGCAGTCATGCAGTCAACAAAGATGCCGACGTTTTTTTCTTCCCTCGTATCTGTCAAAGCCTGAATGTACTCGGCCTTGTCTTCTTTCAGCACCTTTGTAGGCAACACGTCGAACTCCATTTGCAGGAGGTTCATCAGCAGTCGGCTGGTTCTGCCGTTGCCGTCGGCCCTCTATGGCTGTGGAGTGCGTGATGATGGAGTACAGATAGAACTTTGTCTCTTTTTGTCTGTGTGACATTGTTTTTTATGTCACTGCATTTCTTTGATTGTGTCACTCTGTCTCGCCGATGCTCTTGGCCCAGTATGTCGGTGAGTTGTGGGCCTCGCCCGCGGCAAATCCACCGCCGGCGTCGCCGAAGCCATTGAGATGATAAGAGCCCTGTGACCCCTTCGGGACCAGAAAGAGACCCTCTGAAACCCTCAGCCGTCGATTTTTGTGTTTAAATAGGATGCGCGGGCAGATTTGTGAAAAAACTTGACTAAATTCACAGAAACATCCATTGATAATTGTTAGAATATGGCAGAACCACTTATAATATCCCACCTGTTCCGAGATAAGACGGGAGAATGGCATATCCAGGCTAATGAGGAACATACGGAGGGTGTTGCACGTTTGGCCGCAGATTTTGCCTCTGAGTTCGGAATGGCGGAGTGGGGCAGAGCCATTGCGCTCCTTCATGATAAAGGCAAAGAGTCAAACGCCTTCCAGCAACATATAAAAAAGGATAGCGGCTATGATATTACGGCACGAGTGGTTGGCGACTACCATCATGCCTTTGTTGGTGCTGAAATCGCGGGTAAACTCTACGGGAAAACCGCCGAAAATATGTTAGTAAACCAAATATACTCCCATCACACAGGGCTCCATGATTGTGGTGAAATGTTGGATTTGGGTAAAACTATTCCCGAAGGAGTAGACACGAACGTATCAAAATGCAATCTGGACAAACCTCCGATCGCAATGGAGGGATCCGACTTCCATCATCTGTCAAGAATGCTTTTCTCTTGTCTTGTTGATGCCGACTTCCTTGATACGGAGTCTTTTATGGATGCTGAGCTGTATAGGTTGCGCAGTCTAGGAGAGAGTCTGCAGACACTTGAAGCCAGACTTGATGAATATCTTGCCAAATTAAAAGAAGGTGCAGCAGACACTCCTGTGAACAGAATCCGAGCGCAAGTACAGCAATGTTGTTTGAAATCAGCCCAGTCCCCAAAAGGTTTTTATTCGCTCACCGTGCCTACAGGCGGAGGCAAAACCCTATCGTCTCTGCTTTGGGCTGTAAAGCATGCCTTGCACAATGGCCAGAAGCGTATCATCATAGCCATACCATATACCAGTATTATCGTGCAGACGGCATCAATACTGAAGAGTATATTCGGCGACGAGAACGTCTTGGAGCATCATTCCAACGTGGACCCCGAGCAGATTAAAGACGAGAAACTGCGCCGGCAAATGGCTATGGCTGCGGAGAATTGGTATGCACCCATCATAGTGACAACCAACGTTCAGCTTTTCGAGTCGATGTTCGGCAACCGGCCTTCGGTATGCAGAAAGCTGCACAACATTGTGAACAGTGTGATAATACTTGATGAGGTGCAGACGCTCCCGATGAACTTCCTGCAACCGATAGTTGATTCGCTCAAGACATATCAGAAACTATTTGGTGTTTCCGTGTTGTTCACTACAGCCAGCCAACCCGTGTTGAGTGGGGTGATACAGGGATGCCACCCGAAAGCCACTTTTGAAGGAATAGGAAAGGTAACAGAGATTATTCCGTCGGAGTTAAACTTGCACGACAAGTTGCGTCGCGTACAGCTCGACATCAACAATGCTCCGCAGAACTATGATGAGGTGGCAGAGCGACTGATGCGACACCCCCGGGTGCTTTGCATCGTAAACACCCGTAGAGACGCAAAGGAAATCTTCAGTCGTCTGCCCAAGGAAGGCATTACGCTGCATTTGTCGCGAATGATGTGTCCTCGCCACGTAAGCGAGACGATAGCCTATATCAAGCAGGCGCTGCAGGATGAGAAGAACGGGGTGATACGCGTTGTTGCGACGCAACTAGTTGAGGCTGGCGTAGATATCGACTTCCCTGTAGTCTACCGTCAGGAGACAGGACTAGACTCCCTCCTTCAGGCCGCCGGGCGATGCAACCGCGAAGGGCGCAATGGAATATGTACCACACATATGTTCAGTTTGGCCAAGGAGCATCCTTTGCCTCATGGCATGATGACTTTTGCCAATCAGGCACGCATATCGCTGGATGCTTCATCTGACTGGTTCGCTCCTGATACAATGAAGGAGTATTTCAAACAGCTGGATTGCCGCATCGAGAGTTTTGATGAAAAAGACATGAAGTCCTATTTGTACAAGAGCAAGGAATTGTATTTCAGTACAGCGGCCAAGAAATTCAAGCTGATAGATGATGCGGGTGTATCGCTTATTGTTACGTGGAAGGACAGTCCTACGCTGATAGAAGAATTCAAACAGTGCGGGCCATCGTATGCCTTGATGAAGAAACTGGGGCAATATACTGTCAATGTGTATGAACCGGACTTCAAAGCATTGCTCAGCATGGGAGTCATCAACGAGATAAAAGAAGGAATGTACGTGATGGAATACGCCCAGCAGTATGACGAATACCTGGGGCTGGTGACAGACAACAAACTGAAAGACGAAACCATCATAATATAATATGGATATGGTAAAGAAGAACTCTATAAAGCTATTCGGAGACGACAAGATACGCGCCGTGTGGGATGAAAACCAAGAGAAGTGGTACTTTTCTATAGTGGATGTTGTGGCGG
>CAVINS010000140.1:0-1553 GCA_963643925.1 Bacteroidaceae bacterium | reverse complement strand
CCGACAGCCCTAATCCACAAACTTATTGGAGAGTGCTCAAAAAAAGACTCAAGGATGAGGGTAATGAAACCGTTACAAATTGTAACGGTTTGAAAATGCCAGCTGCCGATGGCAAGATGCGCCTCACAGATGTGGCTGACACAGAACAACTTCTACGTATCATTCAGTCCGTGCCCTCTCCTAAGGCAGAGCCATTCAAGCAATGGTTAGCCCGTGTTGGTACAGAGCGTCTAGACCAAATGCAAGACCCAGAGCTTAGCATACAACAAGCTATGATTGACTACAAGCGCCTGGGCTATTCCGACAACTGGATAAACCAGCGCCTGAAGAGTATCGAAATCCGCAAGGACCTCACAGACCAATGGAAATTGCACAATGTAGAGGAAGGCGTGCAGTATGCCACACTCACCGACATCATCTATCAAGCATGGGCCGGCAGAACCACAAAGGAGTACAAGCAACTCAAAGGCTTGAAGAAGGAGAACCTACGCGACAACATGACCAACGAGGAACTGGTGCTCAATATGCTTGCCGAGCTTTCCGCCACGAGCATCACCAAAGCCAAGAATCCTCAGACGCTTGGCGAGAACAAAGTCTGCGCCCAGGAAGGCGGCGACGTGGCACGTGTGGCAAGAGAACAGCTGGAGGAAAAGACCGGCCGTAGTGTTGTGTCTCCTCTTTCTGCCAAGCGGTTCTTTGAGGCGCAGAAGGTTGCGGAGAGGTTGGGAGACAAGACAGAAAGCGAAGAAAAATCAAAAGAATAAATATGGAATATACTGACAAAGAGTTCTGTCTGGAGGTGTGGGGCGACATCGCTTGTTTCACCCGACCGGAACTGAAGGTGGAACGTGTGAGCTACGATGTGATTACGCCGTCGGCGGCACGCGCCATCTTTGAAGCTATCTTCTGGAAACCCGCCATTCATTGGCAGGTGACGAAGATAGAAGTGATTAACCCTATAAAATGGACATCTATCAGACGCAACGAGGTAGGAGCCGTGGCTGGCAAATCGGTAATCTTCATAGAGGAAAAACGTCAGCAGAAGAACACGCTCATGCTGAAGGATGTGCGCTACCGCATATGGGCCAAGATGGAATACGTTCCCGTGGCGAAACGCAAGGAAAAGGGCGACGTGTTCTCTCGAGAACCAGGAGCAGACGAGAATCCGCGGAAGTATTACGAGATGTTCGAGCGCCGTGCCAGCAGGGGCCAATGCTTCAATCAGCCTTATCTCGGTACCCGCGAATGCACGGCCGCTTTTCGGCTTGTTGATATGGAGAACGAAGAACTAAAACCAGCACTGCCGGCAGAACAAGGCGGCAACCGCGACCTCGGCATTATGCTCTACGATATGGACTTCTCTAACTCGAAAGATATTCAGCCTATGTTCTATCGTGCTGAGATGCGAGACGGAGTGATTATTGTTCCACCACTAAACAGCGAGGAGATACTAAGATGATACTGAAAGCACTTTACGATTATTACAACCGGCGGGGCAACTTGCCTGCACCGGGATTGGAGGAGAAACAGATAGGATTCCTTTTGGTCATATC
>CAVINS010000139.1:0-4669 GCA_963643925.1 Bacteroidaceae bacterium | reverse complement strand
AGTTGGGCAAAACATATAGGATGGTCAACTCATACGTCAGCAATGATGTGCAGCCGCCTATCCCTGTGCTGTTTGAAATCGCAGATATTTTGCAGGTTGAACCGAAAGACTTATTGGTTGACAGGCAACAAGGCAAAAAGGATGCGCAGTAGTATCAGAAAATAAATCCAAACTAAATTTGACGATATGCAATACAACAACGAATCCAAAATAAAGACAGTTGATGAAGTGAAGGAGTTCTTCCACCATTTGGTCAATGAACGCAAAGTGAACTTTCATCCTGATGATAGGTTTGAGGACTATCTGTCTCCAAGGGATGGTCATAATATGTTTACGCTGGAAGAGTGTGCCTTATATAATCACCTTATGGACGAAAGTTTTGAGATTTGTGAAAAGAACAATGCCGACATTTACGCAATAGGTCTCGATTTTTTGCAGTTGGCTAACGGGTAAAAAATGCAGAAAAGATGAAAATCGTTCACTTTAGTGCTAACTTTTCGTAAATATCTGCTCAATTTCACCCCATTTTGGAGATTTTATAGTATCTTTGCGTAAAGAAATAAAAGCGAACATGGCAAATAAACAGCTTAATCGTATAAAAGTAGTCCTGGCAGACAAGCAACGCACCAACAAATGGCTTGCCGAGCAGCTGGGTAAGGACAAGACTACCATATCCAAATGGTGCACCAATTCAAGCCAACCAGACTTGGAGAGCTTGATGAAAACCGCAAAACTGCTTGAAGTAGAAGTCGCAGAACTACTGAGGAACGAGAATGTTGAATAATTATCAAATGAACTGAACATATGGCTATACCAAAGTTTCAAGATTTCCTTTATCCGTTCTTGGATAAATTAGGTAAAGGGAAAGAAGTAAGCTCAAAGGAAATGAAAAAATTCCTCATTGAGCATTTCGGCTTAACTGAAGCGGATTGCTCCTTGAAAACAAAAAGCGGCAAAACAGTTCAATTTGAAGATAGAGTTGGATGGACGCGCCAATGGCTTCGTCGTGCATTATTTATTGATATTCCGCAAAGAGGCTTGTACAAAATAACGCAACGTGGAGCAGAGTATCTAAAAAATCACACAACTCTACAAGAATCAGATTTGCTTGAATATCCCGAATATGCCGCTTATGCCGGCAGAACACCCAAAAAGAATAACACAAGCATTTCTGAATCCAACGAAAGTAACTTAAATAACAAGAAAACGCCCACTGAGGATTTAGAGAATGCTTATGATAATATAGTCAAGGACCTTGCTGCTGATTTGTTGCAAAAAATTCTTGAACAATCCCCGGAAAAATTTGAGCACATTGTGCTGGACTTACTCTTGAAAATGGGATATGGAGATACCATGAATGGAGCAGGTATGGTTACTAAGGTATCACACGATGGTGGTATTGATGGTATCATCAAAGAAGATAAGCTCGGACTGGACAACATCTACATTCAAGCTAAGCGATATGCCGAAAATAACACAATCGGCAGTCCGCAAATTCAACAATTTGTTGGTGCGCTTGATGGAAAGAAAGCAAGTAAAGGCGTTTTTATAACGACAAGTTCGTATACTAATGAAGCAAAAAAGTTTGCGCAAAAGGCGAATAAGAAAATCGTTTTAATAGATGGCGAAGCCCTAACAAGGTACATGATAGAGTATAACGTAGGTGTCAGTGTCAAGCGAACTTTTGAAGTAAAACGTATAGATACTGATTACTTTGACGATGAAGAAAATGACTAAACAATATAAATTCGTTGATTTATTTGCCGGATGCGGCGGCCTTAGTTTAGGGCTTCAGCAGGCTGGTTTTACTCCATGGTTCGTAAACGAAATCGTGGAGCAATACTGTAATACATATAAATTCAATCACAATTTAAGCGAAGAGCATTATTTTGTTGGAGACATTGCAGAACTTAATACAAAACTGGACGAATATAAGGAAATACTTTCAGATATAACGTTGGTATGTGGAGGACCGCCATGCCAAGGTTTCTCCATGGCAAACCGCCAAAGAATATTGGATGATCCTCGGAATAACCTATACAAGCAATATCTTATTTTCCTAAAAAACATCAGACCAAAATTCTTCATCATGGAGAACGTAAAAGGTATGATGAACAAAATTGATGAGATAAAGCAGAATTTCCATGAGTATCTCGGTGATGAATATCAATATGATTATGCCGTATTAAAGGCACAAGACTATGGCGTTCCTCAGAATAGAGAACGCTTTATCATGATTGGTAACCGCATGGGGGTGTCACCAAAAGATATTTATGAAGAGATATATAAGCACAAGCGCAAACCTTTTGTCTTGAAGGATGCCTTGGAAGGTTTACCTCATTTGGTTGCGAAGAAAGACAAAGGTTCTAAAGGTATAGAATGCGCAGAGTCTGGTTTTACTGAATGTGACTTCATATATCTGCAGAATGATTTCTATCATTTTATCAATGGAGACAAGGTTATCACCAAGCTCTACAACCACAAGAACCGCTATAACAATGAACGTGACATCGAAATTTATAGAAGACTTCCTCAGGGTGCGAACTCGCTACATGAATCTATAGCAGACATAATGCCATACAAGAGGCGCAACGACATCTTCAAAGACAAGTATTTCAAATTGGATGAAACACAAATTTGCAAGACAATCACATCACATATGAAATTCGATTGTAATATGTATATTCATCCTTGGGATGCAAGAGGATTGAGTCCTCGCGAAGCGGCAAGAATTCAAACGTTCCCTGATGATTACATCATAACGGGGTCACAAAACAACTGGTATGCACAGGTAGGTAATGCTGTTCCTGTGAAACTTGCCAAAGCCATTGGTGACGGCATAATGAAATTTATTGAATGAGACATCTTGAACTATTTGCTGGAATTGGTGGGTTTAGGCGAGCAATGGACTTGCTAACCCAAGACAACATAATGGACTTCCGTTGCATTGGCTACTCCGAAATTGATGCCAAGGCAACGGCAACCTATTGTGCAAACTATCATCCTGCAGATAACGGCGAAGTCGCAATGGGTGATATCGTAACATTTACTTCTGATGTAGCAAACATAGAGAATCTTCCACATTTTGATTTACTGACAGGTGGCTTTCCTTGTCAAACCTTCAGTATGATGGGAAAACAAGCTGGATTTGATGAAGATAGAGGGCAAATGTTTTTCCGTATAATGGACATTCTTCAAGTAAGGATGCCTCGTTATGTATTACTTGAAAATGTAAAGAATCTCAAATCTCACGATAAAGGCAGAACTTTCGCACGTATTCAAAAAGAACTTGAAGGCTTGGGATATAAAGTCTTTAGCGATGTGTTTAACACCGCAAAATTCCACCTTCCGCAAACCCGTAATAGAGTTTTGATTTTTGCGACTACAGACCCTGTTCCTAACAATTTTGAGAAGCAATTCACTTGTGAGAATATAGCAGAATCATACAATCAAGTCTATGAGGGTTTGAGTACGTCACACTACCAAACCGTTAACGATGTTTTAAGTGTGCTTGTTCCACAAAAATACTTTCTTTCAGAAAGAATCAAACCAACATTATTAGCGGATGGTTCAGCTAATTTCAAGTCAAAATCAGACATTAACATGAGTATAGCTCGACCATTGACCGCAACAATGCACAAGATGCATAGAGCATGTCAAGACAACTATTATAGTCAAGACTTTATAGAATCTCATGGCGCAAAGAATCCTGTTGCAACTATGAGCAAAGATGAGTTGGCAAAATTAGCAATTCGCAAGTTGACGCCTGAGGAAGCTTTTATGCTACAAGGGTTTCCTGCTGCTTTTGCTGTTGCCGGAAGAGAAGCTGGAGTTGCTGACGGCTCATTGTACAAACAGGCCGGAAATGCCGTTAGTGTAAACACTATCTATGCAGTTCTGCATTTCTTAATTACGAATAATATAATCCACGAATAAGCATTATGGAAGAAATAATAAAACATATCAATGATACAAATGCGAGTTATAGACATCCTTCCGCAGGTGATGCCAAGAATACGGATTTGTTTTTAGACAACGAACATTATGAATTGTTCAAAAATAGCGGTGAGCAGATTACTGTAAGGTTTAACAAAGAAAATCTTACTAAAGCGATATTGTTCATAGCCTCTATTCTTCCTCGCAAGTTTGACCAGTCTGCTACGCACGAACTCGTTAGATTTTCCAAAGAATTTGTGCTTGACCAGTTGGCAATAATAGATGCTTTGTTTAAGGATGGTAATGTGTCAACAAAGACATTTACCCAAGTATGGAATGCTCGTAAAGATGTTCCGCAGAAGAATGGAAAAATTGACAAACGTTTCTATTTCAATGGGCTTCTAAAGGATGTGGAGTACATTGACCATGATGGAATCCAAAGGAATACGAAATTTACCATACGCAACTATTTTGCAGGCGGCTACTCTAATCTCCATATAAGCAAGTCTGCAGATGGCATATTTGATGTATCAATCGAAAACACACAAGAATATTTCGATGACGGAAAAGAAGAAGGACTTGAAGAAAAATATATAGCCCCTATACAATCACTTGCCCTCCAACAAATTTACTACGGTGCACCTGGTACAGGCAAGTCACATACGATAAAAGAGCAGACGGAAGGGAAGGATGTTGTGCGTACGACATTCCATCCTGACACAGACTATTCAAC
>CAVINS010000138.1:0-4811 GCA_963643925.1 Bacteroidaceae bacterium | reverse complement strand
CCAGTCAGGAAAAACTATTTTCCTAACCGGGCATTTATCTTTACAGATTTTCCGGTTTAGGCAATCCAAGAGAACAGACACCCATTGGGACGTTCCTGGCACTCTTATATATTCAAGGAACCTGTCCCTCTGCCCGAACAAAGAGGCTATTCAGCCTATCAAGCAACTTCCGGGTGAGGCGTTGTCTGAGCTTGTCAACACATACGCATACAGCAAAAATCGCCAATACCACAATCACCGACCGCAATGGGCTGAAATGTTCGAAGCCGAAGAATGTTACAAGCAAATCTGGGGCATAAGCATTCTCATGCAGCATGTAAACAGCCAAAACAGACCCTGCTACGTAATTGATTGCAGGAACGTTGGTGTGCCAATTATCTGCCGCCACCACTATAGACATGGCGAAAACGAAGAGCAACGGATTGTGATAATTGTGCAAAAACCTGAACGCCCAGATATAATGCCCCGTGTAGTATCCCCAGCACAGTGGGGCGAGATACATCAGCAGAGCAGGTATCCAAGCCCACTTGAGCAGAGAAGCGTACGATGAGCCAAATCGGCGCACGTAACGTGCCAATACATAATATTCCACCATAATGAAAAGAGTCATTCCACTTTCTCGGGCGTACCATTTTCCAACAGAAATATACAACAGCAGCAAGACAACGAAAGTAAATGTCCGGAAGTCGAAACGGTCCAGCGCCACATTAATTCCGTCGGAGCAGATGTAGAGAACCACATAGTAACAGATAAACCACACGCTGTTTATGCCGAAAATCTGACAGACGGATTTATACACACTGACATCAGGCAGGAATAGACAGGCTATAAAATAGAATAGAATGACGTAGAGAAAGGTCTGCGATAGAATATCTATCAAACGATTCATACGGAAGTGTGTTCCATAATAGCCGGAAATGAACATAAAAATCGGGACACCCGTATGACCCAATATAAATGATATTATAACCGACAAACTTTTACCCCCCCCCGGACATCATGCAATTAGTTGGTTCTGAGGGAGTAAACAATTCAAGGCCCCTTCCTGCGCAATGAAGCCATACAATAAAGAGCATGGCCACGATGCGAAGGAGTTCTACTGTGGAATTGCGAGTTTTGTTCATAGTGACAGAGTTTTATAATGCCGAAGCCTCATCCTTCCCTTTCGCAAAAGCGATGCTCAGCAGAGCGGCAATGGCAAGGAGGAGAGGGTAATATAAATATGGTATAATATCCATCGGACTGATAGCCGCCAAACCGCTGGCCATGAGGAGCTGCGCACCATAAGGAATCACACCCTGCACCACACACGAGAAGATGTCGAGCAGGCTCGCACTCCGCCGCGGATCGACCTTGAAGCGCTTCGAGATGTCGCTGGCAATGCTGCCTACCGACAGGATAGCCACCGTATTGTTCGCCGTGCAGAGATTGGTGAACGAGACGAGGCCCGAGATGCAAAGCTCTGCCCCACGCCGCGAATGCACACGCCGCGTGATGCCCCTTACTATATATGTCACGCCTCCAGCCTTGCGCACCACTGCCAGCAGACCGCCAGCCATCATGGAGATGAGTATCAGCTCGCCCATGCCGACGATTCCTTCGGAAAGGCTCCTCACCCACTCTGCCGCAGACAGAGCACCGTCAGCAATGCCCACCACACCGGTCAGCACCACGCCCAGACAGAGAGACAGCAGCACGTTCATACCCATCACCGCTGTCACCAGCACCACTACGTAGGGCAAAACCCGCCACAGATGCACAGAGGCAATATCCACACCGGCGCCTGCCGACGAACTGTTGAAGCCCATCACCACATAGAGGACAAAGCATAGGACCGCCGCCGGGAGGACGATGCGGAAATTGGTACGGAACTTATCGCGCATGGAGCAGCCTTGCGTACGAGTGGCCGCCACCGTAGTGTCAGAGATGAATGAGAGATTGTCGCCGAAGAACGCGCCGCCCACGATAGCCGCCACCATCAAGGCCGTAGCGTTGCCCGTGCGCGCACTCATCTCAGCAGCCACCGGCACCAGCGCCACGATGGTGCCGACCGATGTGCCCACACAGAGTGACACGATGCACGAAGAGAGGAACAGCCCCGCCAACAACAGGCTCTCGGGCAGCAGCGCCATGGTGAGGTCCACCGTAGCGCTCACCGCCCCCATCGCTTGGGCCGACTTGGCGAAAGCACCTGCCAACACGAAAATCCAAACCATCAGCAACAGATTCCTGTCGCCCGCGCCATGCGAGAAACAGCTCACCCGCTCCTCTATAGGGTACCCTCTGAGGGTGAAGAGCGAAGCGATGCTCACTACCAGGAACACCACACACATGGGCACTTTGGAGAAATCACCCATCAGCACGCCCATCAAGGCCATCATCACCGCCAGCAACACCAACGGCATCAGCGCCAGCCATCCCCGCCGGCGCGGTCTGCCGCCATGCAAGCGGGAGGCTTTCACCCCGTTATTATCGTCATTTGTCATACTCTTATCCTATATTTATAGGCGCAAAAGTATCAATTCACACCGAAGATGACAAACATTCCCCCTGATATTTGAAGCGGAATTTTGACCAAGGAGCAAAAAAATTGCTACCTTCGCCGCGCCATTTCAGAGTTCCATTGCTTTTTATTGCACCACTAAGGCAAGTGAAAGTCCTGACACGGCAAGACTTCGGGCAACGCTTGTTGCTCAAGACGTTATGTAAACAATCTACTGATGTGGTGCTAAAACGTTATGAAACAATCTAATAGAATCCGACTTTTTGCAAATCGTTTATGGGTGGTTTGCCTCATGATTGCGGGAAATGTTGCCGCAGTGCAGGCTCAAGTTTTCACTGCAGTGAGTGAATCGGGTACGGGATACCAGAACCAAAGTTGGTTTTACAGCGGAGCGGGTAATGATTTGGATCAAAGCCAGATCAAGAAATATTGGAATGAAGGGAAACGCATTACCAGTGTTGCCCACACCGACAAAGGATGGTTTGTAGTGATGTCGAAAAACAGCGGTTACACCATGCAAACCTATCATTACGACAATTCATGGCCCAGCGACTGGCTGACGGAAAATGAAAAGGAAGGTTATCGCATCACCTCTGTGGCCAAGGAACCACACCGTTGGTTGATTGTGATGTCGCAAGGCTCCGGCATCACTTCGCAGACATGGTACTACGGTGCATGGAATACCGTAAAAAACAAGATATCGAACGACTGGAACACGAACTACCGTATCACATCGATTGTATGGGATGGCGAAGGATGGTTTGTGGTGATGAGCAAAGGCACGAAATACGACACGCAAGCCTATCTCTGGGGAAACGGTTACAATGAAATCCGCGACAAAATCAAGGACTATTGGAATAAGGGATACTCGCTGCAGTCAATCGACTATGGCAACGGCCAATATGTGGCGCTGATGGCGACTTACAAGGATGGGCACAAGCCCCAGCAGTCATTTATCGGCTCGTCAGACCAGATCAGCAGTACGATAAAAGGTTGGTGGAACTCGGATAAAAGCCTTGTACATATAGGCGGTTGCGGAGGAAACGGCAATACGTATGCATCGTCATCGGGCAACAACAACTATTCATCGGGCAATGCCAACAGGAACAACAATTCGGCGGGTGGCTACAACGTGGAGGCGATGGCCAACGGAGCCAAGCGCATAAACCTTCCCGACGGTGGGTTCCGCATTGTAAGGGACCAAGCCAACGGCACGCAGACTTACTACGAGGAGCATCCGTGCATCATTTGTCATGGTGACGGCCGGTGCCACATCTGCTACGGATCTGGCGGCACCTACAACAGCTATACCGGACTTTTCTATCCTTGCCGTGGATGCGCCGGACGGAACATCTGCCATGCATGCCAGGGAAAGGGAAAAACCACGCTGACGGGAACTTACCAGAACGGCGTTGCCGTAGGTTTTGGCAACGACGGCCGCATGTATACTGGCACGGCAGATTCCGGAGGCAGTTCCAGCAGCAGGTCCAGCCGCAGTTCGAGCAGTTCCAGCCGCAGCAGCAACGACTATATCGAGACCATTGAATACGCTCCGAACTATACTGGCAGCGACAACACCCGCTGGTGCGAGAAATGCCAAAAGTACGCTCCGGCCCACTCGCATATACGTAAACGTGTGCATTGACAATAAGTCCAGTTCCTTTGTGAAAGGACGTATCAATACATCCACCGGCATAGTCTCTTATGTTGTTTTTATCGTTTTACTTACTCAAGTTTCGGATTTAACCTTATGCAGGTTTAGCATACGCTTTTAGCGCAGCTAGCCTTTTGTTGTTTTCAATCACTTGGGTTGTCAAATCATCGGAGTCAGCCCCGGTAAATTTCGGACGGGAAAACAACCCCGAACCGAAAAAAAATAGTGTAACCAACTAGCTGAATACACTTCGTTAGGAAAATGCGAAATCTTGCATTACATTTGCAGACGTGATAAACTAAAAGAACAAACATAAACGATGGACATCAGTACATTCAGAAACATGACCGACCGGCTGCACAGACTCTTCTGTGCAGTACGCACGCTCTGCGGCAACTTCGCCGCAGGCCGCACGCAGAGCGGGATGGGAGCGTTCCAAAGGAGTCAAGCCTTTGATTCCAAAGCGTTTATATGCGGTTCTGGCGCATACGGCACTTCGTTTCAGGGCGCGTCAGGTGACACTTACGTCACCTGTTTTCGAACTTTCCCTATGCGTGCGCGCAGGAAAGTCACCTTAACGCTTATTGAGTCCGTCTGCCTGATATATATAACTCTTGAAAAACATCTGACGCATCTGTCACCTGACGCACTTTA
>CAVINS010000137.1:0-4832 GCA_963643925.1 Bacteroidaceae bacterium | reverse complement strand
GTGAACTACGACAGCGAGCAGCGCACCATCGGCGACTGGATCGTCCGGGAAGAGGCATGAAGCAAGTCGAAGAGACATTAATTGATATTAGACGTACAAAGCCTAGTAGAGGTAGGGAACGGCGGCAATCCAATCCACTATAAAGCAGCGAGTTGCGTTTTATGCCGATTGCACAAATCGCCGATACTTGACAAATTAGCAAGTTCACAATTACAGTATTTCAGTATTTCAGTAAAGAAAAGAGGTACCCAATCTCTTCATTCTTTTCAGCGCGTCCCCTTCTTTTACTTTATTATATTACATAATTTATTGATATATAATATATTAAATAACAACATAATAATAGAAAGTAAAAATCGGAGAAAGTTGAAGAAAAGACAAGTACCTCGAAAAAGCTACTGAAATACTGTAATACTGTAATCACAGCATTAACAGTCAAGGCCAATATGCACCAACTTCCTATAAAGCAACATCTTACATCGTTAACATTTGGCAAACAAGACTATTCCGGCAATATCAATTAAAGCGTTTATCACCTAAAAGGCCAAATATTGAGCCAAATCAACCATCTAGAAATCCCAATATCTGTACGAATATATCACGTTCACCTCCATTTCCTCCTTCCGAGGGACGAATTTATACAATGTTAAAATCGGTAGTTAATGGTCGGTTTTAGCGGTTCAAATAGTGAAATCACTGCCTACTTTATCAAATCGGGAGGCAAGAAAGCGGATTCACTGAAATAGATGGAAAAGGGCTTCGTTCACGCCCCAACTAGAGAAATCATTCTCCATGGTCAGAGAAAAAGTTTTTCCCAACTGGAAAAAAACGGAGGTCGCCCAAGCCTCATCGCAGCCAACGCCTCAACCTTTGTCCACACCTTCTCTACAAGGCTTACAGTGTAAGTATCGACAGCGTGTCCGGGAAGGCCCACAAGCTGCTCCCGAATGGAAATTCTCGGCACAAAGATTCGCCGCAAAAGCAATGCGCGATGCACAGTGTAACATTTGGGACAAGAAATGTAACAACATGCGGAGGCGTGTAACGTTCCATACAAACCATGTATCGTAATTGTTCGGCAGGCTTGCAAAGCTTGTCTACTTTTGCTTGCAGGAAAAACATAACCATAACCCTTCATAGACAGACATGAAAACAAGACACAACCTCTGTACAGCCTTGTTGGCAGTAACTACATTGTCCTCCCTCGCCTGCTCTTCAGCCTCGGCAAAGGGCCCGACAGACGATGCGACGGACGAGGTGAAACACGCGGCGCTGTTCGACAACTTTATTTATAAGGGCAACGACACGTTCTACAACCAGAACCCGCTGACCGACGACGGGATGTTCTATAACCCCATCCTGCCCGGATGGTACTCCGACCCCAGCATATGCACCAACGGTGAGGGCGACTACTTCCTCGTGTGCTCCACATTCTCCTATTTCCCCGGAGTGCCCATCTTCCACAGCCGCGACCTGGTGAACTGGACCCAGATAGGCCACGTGCTGAGCCGGCCCTCGCAGCTGGTGAACCTGCAGCGACAACACATGAGCGAAGGCATCTTCGCCCCCGACATCAAATACAACCCACACAACAAGACCTACTACATGGTCACCACCAACGTGGGCGCGGGCAACTTCTTTGTGAAGACAACCGACCCCTTCGGCGAGTGGTCCGACCCTATCATGCTGCCCGAGGTGGGTGGCATCGACCCCTCGTTCTTCTTCGACGAGGACGGCCGCGCCTACATCGTCAACAACGATGACGCGCCGGACGGCAAGCCGGAGTACAGCGGCCACCGCACCATCCGCGTGCAGGAGTTCGACGTGAAGACAGACCGCACCATCGGACCGCGCAAGATATTGGTGAACAAGGGCGTTCACCCCGAGGAGAAACCCATCTGGATAGAAGGTCCGCACATGTATAAGATCAACGGCAAGTATTTCCTGATGGACGCCGAGGGAGGCACAAGCACCTGGCACTCCGAGGTCATCTTCCGCGCCGACTCGCCCATGGGACCCTTCACTCCGTGGGAGAAGAACCCCATCCTCACGCAGCGCCACCTGGACCCCAAGCGACCCAATCCCGTGACCTGCGCCGGCCACGCCGACCTGTTGCAGACCAAGGAGGGCGATTGGTGGGCCGTGTTCCTGGCTTGCCGACCCATCGACAACGACTTCGAGAACCTGGGCCGCGAGACCTTCATGATGCCTGTCCGCTGGAGCGACGACGGCTTCCCCTACATGACCCAAGGCAACGAGACCGTGCCCCTGACGCTGAAGCGCCCCGAAGTGAAGCGCTCCGATAAGGTAACCTTCGGCAACTTCGAGGAGACTGTGGAGTTCGACACCCCCAAGCTGGGCCTGCAATGGCTCACGCTACGAGCTCCGGGCACCGACCTCTACTCGCTCACGTCGAACCCCGGATACCTCACCCTACAATGCGCCGACCTCAGTGCCAAGGACCGCTGCACACCCGCCTTCGTGGCGCGGCGTATGCAGCACCACCAATTCGAGTGCACCACCCGAATGAAGTTTACCCCAGCGGACAACCAGGAGTCGGCAGGCCTGTTGCTCTTCAAGGACGAGACGCACCAATATTACCTCTGCGTCTCGCAGAAAGGCAAAGTGAAGAGCATCTCTCTCAAAAAGATAAGCGCAGAAGCCGACGAGGTATTGGCCGAGAACATTCTGAAAGCCAAGCAGAAATACTTGGAGCTAAAGGTGGTGTCCCACGGCAAGTGCTACGATTTCTACTACCGCTCAGCCTGCAATAATAAGTGGACCCAGCTTTGTGCCGACGTAGATGCGGGCTACCTCTCCACCCGCACCGCAGGAGGCTTCACGGGAACCGTCATCGGACCCTACGCCACCCGCAAATGAAAACGTATTATCAAACTCAGTTAATCCAATAGATTATGAAACAACGAACTTCCATTCTCTTTTGCCTCGCAGCACTCATAGCAGCGTCTTGCGCAGGCAACAAGTCCACCACTGAAGAGCCCTCGCTCAAGTCGGCCCTTGGCGACAAGTTCCTCGTGGGTGTGGCTATCAACACCACCCAATCCTCCGGTCAGGACACCAGCGGAGTGAAGGTGATAAAGAAGCATTTCAACTCCATCGTGGCGGAGAACTGCATGAAAAACGAAGTGGTTCACCCCGCTGAGGACCGCTATGACTTCGACAAGGCCGACGAGTTCATCAAGTTCGGTGAGGACAACCATATGGCCATCATCGGCCATTGCCTCATCTGGCACTCGCAGTGCGCCCCCTGGTTCTGCGTGGACAAGGACGGCAACAACGTCACCCCCGAGGTACTGAAACAGCGCATGAAGGACAACATCTACACCATAGCCGGCCGCTACAAAGGCCGCGTGAAAGGCTGGGATGTGGTGAACGAGGCCATCCTGGAGGACGGCACCTACCGCAAGAGCAAGTTCTACGAGATACTGGGCGAGGAGTTCATCCCCCTGGCGTTCCAATACACCCACGAGGCCGACCCCAACGCCGAGCTCTACCTTAACGACTACAATATGCATTGCCCGGACAAACGCGCCACGGTGGTGAAAATCATCCGCGACCTGAAGGCCCGCGGCCTGCGCATCGACGGCATTGGAATGCAGGGACACATCGGAATGGACTATCCTGAGCTTTCCGAGTTCGAGGCCAGCATGGAGGCCTACGCCGCCGAGGGCATGAAGGTGATGGTCACCGAGTTCGACATGAGCGCCCTGCCCACCGTCAACCGGACAGCCAACATCTCCGACCGCGTGGAGTTCCAAAAGAAGATGAATCCCTACGTGGACGGTCTGCCCGACAGTGTCTCCGTGGCATGGAACAACCGCATAGGTCAGTTCCTCGACCTCTTCATCAAACACGCCGACTACGTGGACCGCGTCACCGTGTGGGGTGTGAGCGACGGCGACTCGTGGCGCAACAACTTCCCGATGCCCGGCCGCACGGACTATCCCACGTTCATCGACCGCAAGTATCAGCTGAAGCCCGCCCTCCAGAAGCTGGTGGATGACAGCAAGAAGTAATCCCCCACTGAAGGGACAACTGCATCAGAAATGTTTTCATAGGATTAAATAATATAGGCAACCCTGACGGCCGTAGCGGACAACCATCCACTACGGCCGTCCTTGTTTCATCGCCTTCCATAGAAAATCGTCACGCCGCCGTTCATCTCTTCTCCTTCCACACGTTCACGCTACGATTCTCTTTTGCGAGACCTTCCACGCCAAGCAAGTCAAGATACTTGCCCTAACCCTCTCTCCGAGAGTTCATTGTATTCTTCTTCCACCGGTACCCTCGGCACCGATCCTTTACCTTGAGATGCCTGTTCCTCCGCCCTACCTCATCCCGTTTCGTTCCTTAAGAGTTCTGTAAACATCCCCGATAATGACAAACCGGATAAATTTCCGCCGAGAAGAGCATCCCCGATAAAAAGGATTCTCCATACCGACAGTTTCGCATTTCGTAAAATATTCCGTAACTTTGCCGCGTGAAACCATAAAGGAGCAAGACGATGACAACGATAGTGAACAAATACCCTGTAGGGATACAGACTTTCCAGAAGATTAGAGAGGGGGAATATCTGTACATAGACAAGACAAAGTACATTGCGGATTTCCTCTCAAAGGGAATGAATTATGTATTCCTGAGCCGCCCCAGACGGTTCGGCAAGTCGCTCTTCGCCTCCACCCTGCAGGCTTACTTCGAGGGGCGGAAGGAACTCTTCGAAGGTCTTGCCATCGCCGACTACGAGAAGGAGTGGGTGAAACATCCCGTGCTCCACTTCGACATGAGCGGAGCCAAACACATGGAAGCTGAGA
>CAVINS010000136.1:2858-4894 GCA_963643925.1 Bacteroidaceae bacterium | reverse complement strand
TCCAAGTCTCATTATAGAACTGGCCCAATCATACCATGATGTACGCTTGGGCCAGCCTTGGATACCTCCGGTTATGTTGGGAGGATTGAAATCCTGAAAACTAACTTAAAATGAATGTTATCGTTAAAATATGAGTGCCCACTTATTGCCAATTGTATTTCAATGCGGCATTCTTGTTCTCCGGGTTCTGCTCCAACAGGGAGTTTGAACTGATGTCGCTTGAAGGAATCTTCCACAACCAGCTCTTGGTCGGCTTGTTGGTCATCGGGTAGGGGAAGAACACTTTCTCACGCGAGTTGGCATTGCCTGCTCTCAGTTGAATATTCTGCTTGTAGATGGAATAGCTTCTCCAGGCCTGTTCCTCTTTCCGGTCGCCGAGTACACCCTTGCGGAGCTCGTCATAGTAGGCCTTGCACTCACCCGGGAATTCCCACAGACGCTCTTGCAGAATGGCTTCGTCCATCTCCTTCTGACCCATCGATGAGAGAGCAGGCAGCCCGGCACGCTGGTGAACTTGGTTCAGTTCAGCAAGGCCGTCGCCAGCCTTCAGCAAGTTGGCAGCCTCTGCATAGTTCAGCAACACCTCTGCATAACGGAGCATCGGGAAGTTGGCGGCAGGATACGAACCATAGAGGTCGTTGTCAGCCCAGGGGTCATAGTATTTGGCATTGAGAAGGCACATGAATGAGTAGGCACGTGAACCCTCGATCAAAAACGGATCGCCAGCGGCATTTTTCCAATATTCGTCGGTCATGTCGTATGTCCAGACAACGTCTTGCTTGTCGGTGAATTGTGTCAGCAGCACATCGCGGCGACGGTCGTTGTCGTTGTACGAACGATAGAGGTCTACTGTCGGTCCGAATCGGCAGTAGTATGCTCCGGCTACAACTTTGCCGTTCTTCTTCAAGCCTCCGTAAGGGCCGAAGTCAATGCCCATACCATTGTGGCCTCCTTCACCGTTGTAGAACTGCAACTCAAATACAGACTCGCTGTTGTTCTTGGCTCCTTGGTTGAACCAGTACCACAGGTTGGTGTAGTCACCCATGAGGCTGTACGCATTCTGGTCGATAACCATTTTGCTGTACTTCTTGCTCAGCTCCAACTCTTCTTTGTTGGCAGAGAAATTGTCCTCGTTGCTGATGGTTGCTTTATAAAGGTAAGCCTCGCCCAGCAGTGCATAGCAAGAACCGGAGGTTACACGCCATACGTCATATCCCGCTGTCCCGCGTTTCGGCAACATTTCTGCAGCTTCTTGCAGGTCGATGAATATTTGCTCCCAAACCTTGTCGGCCGATTCGCGGGCGGTCTTCAGTCCGCTGATGCCGGCCGTGTAAGTGGTCGGTATCGGGCAACCGCCGTAGATGCGCACCAGGTGATAGAAAGCGTAGGCTCTCAGGAAGAGCGCCTGGCCTTTCAGACGGTTGCGGTTCTCGTCGCTCATGGACACACCGTCGGCACGTCCAATCACGATGTTGGCATCGTTGATGGCCACGTATGACTTGCTCCACAGATCAGAGAAAGTGTTGTTGATGTTCTCCATGTCCGACCATGTGTTACGATAGTGGTGCTGAGACTCTTTACGATAGTTTGCTTCGCCCTGGTCGGTCAGCACCTCGATAGGGGTTACGTAGTTACGTGAACTGGCAGCGATGTTGCGGAATGCGTGATAGGCGTTGTTCAAGGCAGCGTCCACATCGGACTCTGTCTTGTAGAACTGGTCCGGAGCGATGAAAGTATACGGATTCTCATCCAGGTTCGTACAGCCGGTATAGGTCATGGCTGCCAATGCCACCGCACCGAATGCGGTGTATTTCTTAATATGTGATAAGATTGTATTCATATAAGTCATTCTTTTTAAGGTTAGAATTTAGCGCTTACACCAAACATGATGGTCTTGCCCCAAGGGTTACTTACGTCACCGTTCTCGGGGTTGTAACCGTTTGTCTTCGCATCGGTGAAGAAGTTCTGGAAGTTCACGTTGAAGGTCAGTTTCTTCACGGTCTTGATGCTTAGCAGTGATGTGAAATCGTAGCTCA
>CAVINS010000136.1:0-2592 GCA_963643925.1 Bacteroidaceae bacterium | reverse complement strand
TACTTCCATGCGCCCTGTCCGTAGATGGAAATCTTGAAATCCTTGTACTGTGCACCTATGTTGAAGCCATAGTAGTATTTCGGCTCAGTAGAGCCGAGGCAGATATAGTCTTCTGTGTTCAGCGTTTTGTCGCCATTTTTGTCCCAGAACATTTCGTCACCCAACTGAGCACCGGCAGCATAAGTCGGTAGTGCAGCTTTGTAGGCATCCAGTTGCTCTTGGGTCTTGATGATGCCGAGTGATTTGTATGACCATACAGAGTTGACGGGATAACCCTCTTTCAGATAACTGCCGATACCGCCATTCTTTCCTGAATTCAACTCCTTGTCTTCGTGCTCATTCAGTTCTTTAATCTTATTGGTATGGTAGGTAAAGTTAACTGATGCGTCGATTGTCCAGTCCTTGTTCTTGTAGATATCTCCACTAATGGTCAGCTCTATACCTTCGTTGGCCACTTTACCCACGTTGCTCATGACGGTGCTGAAACCTGATGTGGTAGGAATAGGAGTCTCATAGAGCAAGTCGTTGGTGGTACGATGATAGTAGTCGAAGTTGATATTTACGCGGTTCCACAAACTCAAGTCGAAACCTAAGTCAATCTGTGTGGTGCGTTCCCATTTCAAGTCGGGGTTGCCGACTGTCTCTCCATAACCGGCCAAACCGATTGTACCGTCTGAGTAGCTGTTTCCTGTTGAGGTGGAGAGTTGTGCGAGTGATCTGTAGTTACCGATTTCCTGGTTACCGGTGATGCCGTAGCTGCCGCGGATTTTCAAGTCTGTGATGACCTTGTTGTCTTTCAAGAAGGCCTCTTCTGTGGCGCGCCATGCCAAACCTACAGATGGGAAGAGTCCCCACTTGTTGTTTGAACCGAAGCGTGAAGAGCCGTCGTAGCGTGCAGTGGCTGTCAACAGGTATTTGTCGTTGAAAGCATATGAAGCACGGCCGGTGAATGAAATCAGCTTGTTGCTTGCGATGCTGCTGCTATAGCTTGAAAGCTCTTTGCCCTTGATGCTCCATGCACCCAGCAAATCGTTGTCGAAAGCCTTGGAGCTTACGCTGAGGCTCTCGGATACATAATCCTGGTAAGAGTAAACGCCGGTTACGGTCAGACGGTGTCCGCCCCATTGGTTCTTGTAGGTGATGATGTTATCCATCAGTTTGCTGCGTCCTTTGCTCCATGAGTGTCCACCGGAACCGTTCGTTGTGCCATCGATGATGGCGGCAGCTGTCTGTGATGTCTTATATTCGTACTTGCGCGTATTCTTCAAGTCGTAACCGATGCTCAGTTTGTAGGTCAAGTGCTTGTTGAAGGCAATTTCAGCGAAGAAGTTGCCCAGAAAACGGCTTGACTTTCTGCGGTCGGTAGTGTTCTCTATATCTTCTACCGAATTGAATTTGGCGGAGCCGTTGATGGCGTTCCAGCTACCGTCTTCGTTCTTCACCGGTTCTGTAGGGGAAGCCGAACGGAAGATTTCACTGGTAGCACTATTGAACACGTCCTGTGTGGCAGCAGTGAACTGGATGCTCGAACCTACGGTCAGCCAACTGTTGAACTTGTGTTGCAGGTTGCTGTGAACAGAATATTTTTGGTAACCTTGAGCGGCAATCAGACCGTCCTGGTCGTAGTAGCCGGCAGAGAGCATGTAGCTCGTACCGTTGCTGTTGCCGTCGAAGGTTACGTTGTAGTCCTGCGTCAGGGCTGTCTTCTCGATAATTTCTCTCTGCCAGTCGGTGTATTGTCCGTTAGCAGGGGCAGAACCACCATTGTAATCCAACCAGTCCTGGCCTGTAATCAGGTCAACCAGGCGGCTGCGCATCTGCACACCGGCGTTCAGGTTAACCGATACATTCTTTGTACCCTTCGTACCTTTCTTGGTAGTGATCATGATAACACCATTGGCACCACGGGAACCATAGATAGCCGTTGACGAAGCATCCTTCAGCAACTCCATGGACTCGATGTCGGCGGGGTTGATATCGTTCAGGTCACTGTCAATCAAGGGGAAGCCGTCAACAACTACCAAAGGCTCGTTGCTGGCGTTGATGGAACCTGTACCACGTACACGGATTTCGGGGCTTGCACCCGGTTGGTTGTTGGTGAACACGGCCACACCGGCAGATTTACCCTGAAGTGAAGTCAGCGGGCTGGCGGCTACGGTAGCCGTGATGGCATCCGTCTTCAATTGGGTAGCGGAACCTGTCAAGTCGCTCTTCTTCATGGTACCGTAACCAACGACCACTACCTCTTCCAACAACTCGTTGTCTTCCTTCAGCACGATGCGCAGAGGAGTCTTAGCCGAGCTCACCGTCTGGCTCACGTAGCCTACGTACGAGATTTCCAGCATCGATTTTGCCGGAACGTTGAGTGTGAAATTACCGTCGAAGTCGGTGACGGTTCCATTTGAAGTACCCTTAACGACAATGCTCGCGCCGATAATAGGTTCGCCTGACGCGTCGACAACGGTTCCCGTTATCTTCTGTTGGGCATAAGTGAAAACAGACATCCCTATCATACAGAGTAGAAGGAACATCTTCTTTGTGAAAGTGGAAATCACAATGGATTGTGCTTTTTTCATCATGTCTTTCATAATT
>CAVINS010000135.1:0-4984 GCA_963643925.1 Bacteroidaceae bacterium | reverse complement strand
TGAACCCCTTCCGCATCAAGCGGGAGGAGTTGAATGTAGAGAAGACCGACTTCCTGAAGAACCTTATCATGCTGATTTGGAAAGGAAACGATGCCGTGCCTACCAAGATAGAAGAGCTGCTCATCGAACAGGTCATCAAAGAGTACTACGAAGCCTATTTTGTCGGCTTTAAGGGCTATAACAAAACCCAGATTGACGCTTTGCACAAGAAGTTCCTGATAGAAACGGCTACCGAAAGCAAACCAACAGACACCAACGAACAGGTGGAGGAACGTATCTGGAAAAAGATTAGGGAGATGGAAGACCGCAGGAAGGCGCTTGTCGTTGACGAACTGTCCTTCAACAGTTTTTTCGAGTACAGCACCGAGCGTATTCCATACATCTGCAGCGAGAACAAGATTGCCGGCATCGACATATCTTCCTACAACTACTCCCTGTCAGAGTTCTACCGTGGCGGAACCTACGAGCGAACGCTGAACGAGAACATCGACTCCTCACTGTTCGACGAGACATTCATCGTCTTCGAGATAGACACCATCAAGGACAACAAGACCCTGTTCCCTCTGGTGACACTCATCATTATGGATGTGTTCATCCAGAAGATGCGCATCAAGAAGAACCGCAAGGTGCTGGTCATCGAGGAAGCATGGAAGGCCGTAGCATCACCGATGATGGCTGAATACATCAAGTACCTCTACAAGACAGCCCGAAAGTTCTGGGCTATGGTCGGTGTCGTCACCCAGGAGCTGCAGGACATTATCGGCAGTCCGATTGTCAAGGAAGCCATCATCAACAACTCCGACATCACCATCCTGCTCGACCAGGGAAAGTTCAAGGAGCGATTCGATGACATCAAGGCTGTACTTGGACTTACTGATGTGGAATGCAGGAAGATTTTCACCATCAACCGTCTGGAGAATACCGAGGGACGTTCCTACTTCCGTGAGATTTTCATCCGGCGCGGTCTTGTCAGCGATGTGTACGGTGTGGAAGAACCGCACGAGTGCTACATGACCTACACGACAGAGCGTGCCGAGAAGGAAGCCATCAAGCTCTACAAGGCAGAACTCTGTTGCAGCCATCAGGAGGCCATCGAAGCCTATTGCCGTGACTGGGATGCCAGCGGTATCACCAAAAGTCTCGCCTTTGCGCAGAAAGTCAACAAGGCCGGACATGTGCTTAACTTAACAAAACATATTCACAATGAAAAAGATAGACATCAATAAAAGTTTTTTCTGCTTGGGTTTTACTGCCTTGTATGTACGCATAAAGAATTGCCTCCTTGCCGCGGATATATATACCATCAGAGAACTTTGCCGCTACCAGAGCAAAGACCTGCAGAAATTCCCGCAAATGGGAGCAACAAGTATTTACAGCATTGAGAAGACTCTTGGCGAATATGGGCTGAAACTCGGTATGACGGAAGAAGAACTTGATGATTACGCAAGAACCGTTCGTCATGCAGAGACAGAGAATACAGTAAACTCTTACTCATCAGAACGTCGCTATCATGCAGCGCTTGAACTTATCTTCCATCGGGGACTGTCCGTGCAGGAGGCTGTCTCCATGGCAGACAATCTTCTTGCAGCATTACAAAACACTCCAGAAGAAACATTAATCATTGGCTAACATGGGAAAGGCTTTATCCATACTCATCCTCTTCTGTACCCTGACGGCAAATGTCGCCAGGGCGCAGTACTATAGCATCAATGTTGACTACAAGACCATGGCAGCCATGTCTGAAGCGTATGCTACGGAGGCGGCTATGGAAGCCCTGCACAATGAGAACCTGCAGAAAATCGGTGAGAGCTACAAGGCAGCGGAAGTGGCCAGCGCCGGCATCTTCTCGTCAAAATACCTCGACCGCAAGGCACTTACCAACCTTGACCTGTGGAATGACGAGAAGGAGAACTACTATTACACCCGCATCTACAACATTGTCAGCAAGCGCATCATTCCCAAGACGCTTACCTGTGCCAAGCTGATGCTGGAAGACCCTTCGACAGCCATCTACTGGGGAAGCTATCTCGTTAAGACCTGCGATGATGTCAAGTCGCTCTGCCAACAGTTCGAAAGCGTGGTCACCAATAGTTCCCTCAGTTTCAAGGATATTGCCTTCCTGCAAATCACCGATGAGTTGAAGAGTATCTTCAATATCACCAATCTTGGAGGTGTTGACTGGAAGAACCTTTTCGAGAAATTGGGAGATGATATAGAAAACAGTTTTACAAAGGAAAAT
This sequence comes from Bacteroidaceae bacterium, assembly GCA_963643925.1. Taxonomy (GTDB): domain Bacteria; phylum Bacteroidota; class Bacteroidia; order Bacteroidales; family Bacteroidaceae; genus Phocaeicola_A. Next base: position 2,745 of record CAVINS010000135.1, on the reverse strand, counting down.
CTCGAAAATGACTTGGACAACCTGATACAGAAAGGAGTCGGTCTCGCCGGCGCAGGAGTAAGCGGTGATGCAGACCAGCTCTTGAAAGGCACCAGTTTCGGCGGCACCTTTCAGGAAAAGATGGGCAGTGTACTGACATTGGTTGACAATGCCAGCAGCATGTATTCCGATTTCAAGAACCTCTCTGCCAACCAACTCCTGTCACGATTGACGGGCGGTGATGATGTGAGCAGTCTTTTCAGTCTGAGTGACTACAATCTCACCAAGTGGATTGACGATTACTCCAAAGCATCGGAAGGGCAGTACTATACCCAGCGCGTCTATATCTACCGCCGGGACTACGGATCGGAGAAAGTGGCGGACTATGCCCCTCCCACCGATGACAACTCCATCCTCTATGGAGATGAGTGGTACCGCATCAATACCAAGGATGCCAATTTCTATCCCAACTCCACCCAGACGGAAGCCATACTTGACAACTCGGAAAAGCATGCCGGATGGAGCCGTAGCAAAGTGGCTGAACTCAACAAACAAGACTCAAAATACAAATACAACATATACTACAACCGTTTGGGTTATGTCCTTAGCAAGAAGAAAAGCGGTCAATATGCCAAGGCATACGCTTACAGCATCTATGTCATGAAGACATGGGATGTCAGGGAAGATGTCTATGAAGAGGTGTTTGACAGTTACAGCATGGATTGGAACACATTCATTGCCCAGATGAACGCACGTCTCAAACAGTATAATGCCAATGGTGATCACCAGGACATCACCAACAGCGATGAACTGAAGGACTACATGGATACCCATGCTCAGGAGTCCAACTACACCTACTATATAGGTTATGATACTCGACACTATTATACGGCAACGGATGCCAGAAAGCTCGCCGGCTCGTCATCGGCTACCTTCAGCATCACCTGTCACGACGGTGGCACTCTCGGCAAGGGCAGTACCACTTACAAATGCCGTTCTTGCGGAGGAAGCGTCAATGACCACACCAAGCAGTGTGCTATGCTCACGACACTCAGCGGAAATGATGCTGTAAACACGTCGGAACTCAACGCCAAAGTCACCCAACTGCAGCAGGAGGCCGATTACCTGCAGTCGCAGTTGGATGAACTGAACAAAGAGAATAGCGAACTGCTGAGAAAGATGGCGAACACAAGTTCTACTGACGAGTACAACCGTTACCGCCAAACCTATGAGAAGAACAAAAGCAGGATAAAGGAACTGCAGTCGCAACTTGACAATGTCAACGACTCCATCACCCAGACTAAGCAGGCCATACAGGAAGCGGAGGACGGAGAGAAAGCGCAGACCGATGACTATAACCGCATTCCCCAGCTCATGAAAGCCATGAAGGATGCTTATGGTATCACATGGTCGGGCGACGGTTCATGGTCGGGCAACAGCTTTATCCGGAAAGGCACCGTGGGCAGTGTCAAGGGAGAGGTGACGTTCACCGCAACCCTTTCCATTGCCCGAAAGCCAAAATATTTCCTCGGCATCAAGATACACCGCGCCATTGTACAGATAGACTGGCAGCTGACCAGCAGTTGGAGTGACACATCCGTCGTGGAGACGTTGGATTTGGACACCAGCAAGTCCGACGAGGAGAATGCCAAGATTGTCAACCAGAAAATCAGCGAGCTGGCGCAGGCTTATCCCAACTGCGACGTGTCTGTGGAATACACAAAGACACCGGGAGTAGAAACCGAGGACACTGACGGCATCCACCATCTGCTGTGGGCCAGTGACCGTTTGGAGATAGCACGCAACATCGAGGCAAGGTTGGCAAGGATATACACCGATCTTGTGACGATAGAAAAATACATGCACTACAAACACAGCCTCTCCGACTGGGCGCATGACCTCCTCCCGAAACTCAATGCCGACAAAGACCGCAAGACGACCATCGCCGAGCGTTGCCGCAGACGGTGGCTGCACAATGGCGGCAGTAGCAGTTACGAATGGGAAGAGGAAAATAACGATTATGAAGATATGCCGTAATTCGGTAAACTCAATAATACGGGTAATATGAATAATACAAATCATAAAGGCAATACAGTTAAGCATGGCATACGGGCAGCATGGTTGCTGCTTGTTTGTCTGCTTCAACTGTTGCCACTCAGGACGGTTGCCCAGATAGTACCCAGAGACCCTGCCACTATCGAAGCATACATCAATGACCACAAGAAGCAACGAAGTCTGCTCCTCGCCCGATCCACACTTGAAGAGAGCAACAAGCTCCTGCACGAGGCGAGCAAGGTGACCCACAAGGAATACAAGGATGTCAATGTAGAACTGGACAAGTATACCCGGGCATTCGATGTCATCGACCTTGTGTACAGCACCGTCAGTACCGGCTTCAATGTCTACCGCACCTATGACAACGTATCGGAAAAGATTGGCAAATACAAGACCATGCTTTCCGACTACAACGACAAGATAATCAGTCGCGGTCGTATAGAATCGGCAGACACCCTGCTTCTTGCCGTCAATGTCCGTGCCGTTAAGAACCTCTCCAAGGAATGCGAGAATCTCTATTCCTCCGTCGCCGTTCTTGCGGCATACGCCAGCGGCAAGGTCTGTTGCACAACGGCAACCATGATGATGATGGTCGAGAACATCAACAAATCACTTGACCGTATCAAGGACATTGTAAACACAGCCTATTACCAGACATGGAAGTTCATACAGGCACGCACGAGTTATTGGAAAGCGGAAGTCTACCGTTCC
>CAVINS010000134.1:0-4993 GCA_963643925.1 Bacteroidaceae bacterium | reverse complement strand
CCTTTTCAACACTGCTACGCCCTGCATCTGACACCCTTTCGGCTATGCTGAAATGCAGTCCTGCAGACGTAGCATCCGCTTGCGGAGAGAGGTTTTATGGGGGTTGGGAGCAAGTGTATGTTTTGTGAGCCCACAAAACAACCGTCCCTTCGGTCGGGAGCATCAAGATGCTGGCACATAAATGTGAAAGGCTATGACAAGCAATACCCAAGAAACCCAACCCCAGACCTCTCTTCATAAGCGCAAGGGAGGCCGTCCGTCACTGCCCGAGGAGCAGAGGCGCACACGCTGCAAGAAGGTCTACTACACCGAGGAGGACTGCCGTTGCTTCGAGCATGCTGCCGATGAGAACCGCATGTCTGATTCGGAGTACATCTCGCAGATGAGCCTGACGGGAAAGGTCGTGGCACCTATCTCGCCAGACTTCGCCCGGGACTTCCGTGCTGTGGCAAATCTGTCGAATAATCTCAACCAGTTGGCACACCGCGCTAACAGGGACGGTTATCATTCCGTGGCAAACGAGATGCTGGCCGAACTGCCCAAGTTGCGCACCGTGCTCAACCAAATCTATGTCAGCCTATGATGGTGAAGATAAGTAACGGAACCACCTTCGGCGGCATCGTTAATTATGCAAACGACCTCAAGGACAAAGGGACAACCATCCTTGCGTCCAGGGGCATCGACCTTACGAACAACTACACCATATCGCAGTCGTTCAAGGTACAGGCGATGATGAACCGCCGTGTGGAGAATTGTGTCGGACACTTTGCTCTGAGTTTTCCGCCCGAAGACGCACACCGCTGCACTGACGGTTTCATGCGTAAACTGGCAATGGAGTATATGCGCAAGATGGGCATCACCAATACGCAGTTTGTCATCTTCCGCCACCATGACCACGACCACCAGCATGTGCATGTGGTGTACAATCGTGTTGATGACAATGGGCAGACCATATCTGACGGATGTGATGTGGAAAGGGCAATCGCCATCTGCCAGGCCATGACCCGTCAGTATGGTCTGCACTGGAGCGACGGCAAGATGAATGTCGACCGCAAACGGCTCAAGGGCAAGGCTGCAGTCAAGTATGCCATCTATGACGCGGCACAGTCGGCACTCGCCGGCAGTCACTCATGGGCAGATTTCATTCAGCGAATGAAGGAGCAAGGCATACAGGTAACGATTGCGCCACGGGGTGACGGCAAAGGCATGGGCATCACTTTCACCAAAGGCAAGGTGTCGATGAGCGGTTATCAGGTAGATCGCCGGACGCTGACGTTCAGCAATCTCAACGAGCGACTGTACAATGTTAACGCTGTGTTGCCGAAGGAGTATCAGTTGCCCGTCAACCGTGTGGAGTTCGGCATTGACTACCCGGAGCCGAAGCTGAACATTCCTCTGCCACCTTTGTTCGATGGCAATCCCGACGACTACGAGGAAGACGAGAGCGTCAACATCTATGACAACGACGAGTCATCCGATTTCTTCGATACGGAAGCAGCTGCCGAGGCGGTCACCAATGTCGCAGCAGCGGCAGTCGAAGCCATCATCGCTCCGAATGTCGTTCCGTCTGCCGCAGGTGGAGGGGGAGGTTCACATGACGACGATGAAGATGACGAAGAGAAGAAGAAAAAACGAAAGAGACCGACGTTCCACCGATAATATTTTTGCATTATGGAAGATAAATCAAACACAAAGCCCAAGCTCAAGCCGGCCAGGAAGTATGTTAGTCAGAAGATGGAGGAGGCAAGAGCGAAGATGCAGGATATTTCGTCTTCTGTTGGCTCTACGGCTTATGGCAGTGAACATCTGTCCAACCAAGAAGGGCCACAGGAGCAGGAATCTGCCGATGTCGTTGTACCAGATTATAGTCAGCAGGAGCAACAGTTGCTGCCCGTAGCCGAAGCTCCAATGGTGCCCGACGAGGTGGCTGAAGCAACGCTCGGCAGTCTAAGCGTAAAGCAGTTCACCCTTTCTTTGGAGACCTTGCTCAACACTCTTCTCGACAACCGCTTGGAAGCAAAGCAGAATGCTCTTGAGGAGAAGGCGAAGGCTGCGGAAGCCGCCGGCATCGAACTGGTCACTCCTGAGAATGCCCTTGTGAAATGTGTTGAGTTCATCAACCTCATCAAGGGCGACTTCAATATGTACCGTGAGCAGAAGAATGCCATCGCCAAGGAGCAGGAGCAGACACTTGCCACCGTCAACTCGCAGGCTGACACCGCCAAACGTCTGGAGACAGTTATCGACAGAATAGAGAAGGTGCAAGGAGTCAAGGCGCCCATCCGTCCGCCGTTCCCGTCGTGGGCATGCCTGGCTTATCTCTTCTGGCATTGGCCGATGTACGCCTTCGCCTATCTCTGGCTGTCGAAGTATTTCCGCCGGTTCTGTTTCCTCATCACATTCTTCGTGATACTCATCCAGACCTGCTACATCGTCCTTCTGGCAAGTGACAACCGCACGATGCGCTACGAGCACGCCAAGTACGTCACTGCCCGAAACTGGCTTTACGTCACCGGCGACACGGCAGCCACCAACAAGTTCAACCATCTGGACCTCCTCTTCGAAGATGTCGACTTCAACGAGAAGAAAATCATCAACCTGAATGATCACATCCGCGAGTTGCACGAGAAGATGATGAGGGGGCAGCTATGAAACGCTTGCTTCTCTATTACGAAAGACGCACCATCCGTAGTGGGTGATGCGTCTTTTGAGCTTTACAATGATTTTCTTTAATTCTGGGTAAAGAGATAAAGTCTACCATCCTTTGAATATTGTCTTGATGATGGCCTTGCCCACTTTGCGCTCTATACCCTGCTTCGAAGTAGGGACGCCCGTTTTGCGGGCAATCTTCTGCTTTGCGCCAGTGATGCCAATAGCGCGCTTCCATGAAAAGGAAAGACCGGGAATCTTGCTCATATTGATATTTTACTATTAGCTTAGACTTAAATGTAGTGGGCGACGAATGCACCGACGCAATTTTATCTCGCCATGTACACTGGGCGCACATACTTCGATGTGTGCGTCAGCGCTGCCACTTCCAGCCAAATGTAGTTATCGTAGCGCATGCGCTCGTTCTCGAAACCGAGGTAGAGCGTCTTGTTGCCCTTGGCGAGCAGTTGGCCGTTGCATGATTGGGTGCCCATCTGCGATTGGTCCACGTCGTATTTGTATGTCTTCTGGTCGGCAGCCTTGGAGTCATTGAACTTCTTGGCTTCCCTCGAACTCGTCATTACGTACATGTTGCAGTAGGCATCCTCTTCGCGAGGCGGACGAGTATCAAAGAGCAAACGGTTGATGAGACTGCTCTTCAGCGACTGCCTTTCGTACACGTTAAAGCCGAAGAGTTTTATCTTCGATGCCGCCGTGTTGATATTGTTGGCAAACTTGCCGTCATTGCCCATAGTCTGTTCGTTGGTGGATATGCGAAGCGAATAAACCACTGCGTCGCAGTCTGATGGGAGCGTCACTGGTATCACCACGCGCGACTTTCCCGAGAAGTAAGCCTTCAGGTTGCCACGCAGCCCCACCTTCTTCGGTTCCTTAAACACGCTCCGCGCAGTCACCGACTCCATCTTCCGTGCAAGGAAATCGCCCTTCTTGCAGTCCTCAAAATGTTCCTGGGCACGTCGGCGGCTGCCTTGTGTCTTTCCCGTGTAAGTTACGTCGAGGTTTAGCTTCGTTTCATTGCTGGCAGTGATTATCTCCATCATGTAAATGCCGTCGGCGGCAATGCTGATGGTGTCTGTCATCGCACCATACACAGTCCATTGGCGCATGCACTTCTTGCGGTCGATGTCGTAGAGTGAGACAGTGGCGTTGCCCTGTCCGTCACTGCCGGGGCAATCCAATTTGAAGGTCAGCTTGTCGCCAGCATACAGAGAATAGGCAAGGCGCTCGGAGCCAGTCACCTTCATGTGCTTTTTCGATATGAGAGTGTGTCCCTTGGACGCATCACCCTTAGCCTCACCACTGCCGTTTGCGGCATCTATAATCTTCTCAGGATGCTCGCGCAGTTCGTCGATGCGGTCTTTCAGAGCCTGGCATTTCTCCTTTGCCGCATCGTCCATTTTTTCGCCATTGAAGTCGTAAGTAAGGTGAGCCACCTCGTCCTTGATATTCTCCAGTGCCTTCTCGTTGCCATTGGCCTGAGCCTCGCTGGCATCAGCTGCAAGAGCATCAATGCGCTTCACGGTGTTGTCATATTTCAGTTGCTCCATCTCCGGCATCTTGCCCTCGTCGCCCTTCTTGCCACCACAGGCGCAGAAGGACAAACAGACTGCAAGAATGAGGACGAGTCGATAAAGTCTGTTCATATTCCCTTTAGTAAGAGTTTTCTATCTGTTCCATCAATTTCTCGCGCACAACCGTGCTGCCATATTTCTGTTTGTATTCAATTTCCGAACTGTCGTCGTCCAGGTTGTCAATATTGCGCGCAAACCACCGCAGATTTTTGTCTACAAACTTACTGGCCTCTTCCTGCTTGCCCTTGTTGCACATGTCGTCCACCACATCGCTAAGATAGAGATAACGGTCTTCGGCATTGTAGTAACTATCTTCATTTTTAGAGGACAATGAATAATAATTCCATGCCTTTTCGTATTCACCGTTTTTCATCAAGGCTGTACGCAACAGTTTGCACACCTCATAGTCGTAATCTCCTTCACTTTTCCACCCCATTTTGTAGCGTCCTTCATGCCACGTAGTGATGTTCTCATATACATTTACGGCCCTGTCGACAGACCCTGCCTCGACATACGCCTTGATGAGTTGTAGGGCACAAGTCTGAGCGTCATATTGGTTACTTATCTTTGTCAGATACTTCTGTGCCTCCGTCAGGTCGCCCTCGGCAAATTTATCCTTGAACTTGTCGATGTTGCCGTCGTGACACGCCGTAAGGCAAATGGCAAGCAGCAAGCACCCCAAGGCCCTGCTGCAAATACTCTTAACATGCTGTAATGTCATATCCTAACTTTTTAGCTACTTCCAATAATTT